>JAKANS010000208.1 GCA_021823625.1 bacterium
TGCTGGCGCTGCCGCCCATAGGCTACCTGGTGGTCCGGCGTTGGCGCCTCAAACGCTCACAGGAATAAAGCTTCGCCAACTCTGGAAGTTAACCTTGGCGGCCTCGCCCTCGGGAGAAGATGAAATGTGGCTGATTGCGTGTGTGATCCTAATGTCGGCTTTGGGCGGTCTTACTCAGTCCGACAACATATCTGGCTCGTCACGCTTGTCCGCGGCAGTGCAGTCTTCTCTCGAAAAGCGTTCGCATGTTATTCGAGCTGTGCGTCTTGAATTAACACAGACATTGAACGGCCCTGAGCGGCCTGAAAGTGTACAGTCTGATCGCGAGGTAACGATCTGGTTGCATGGAGATCGCTTTCGGGGCAGGGTGGTTTGGAAAGGACGTGACAGACGCCAGGTGATAGAGGCGGCATTCGACGGCCACGTCTATTATATAGGTGAGCCTGATTGGGGGCGGAGAACGCCACCGGCGGTTCTTGTGCGGCACGATCCCTGGGATGAATCCGACCCCGAGAATAAGGACCGCGTATGGCGTATTTACTTCGATTATCTGCGGTTGGCTGGTTTCCACGTCCCGCGTTCCTATGCGGACTTCGCTGGGCGTCCCTTACTTTCCTCACTGGTACTTCATCATCAGCGAGCAAGCAAGGCGACCACAGTTCATGCCGAAGGCCTCAATCTACGTGTAACTTTGCAGGTGCCGGACGAAGACGTGCTCTATGCTCAAACAAGCAACTTGAATAAAATGCGCAAAGATCTTGAAGGGACACCAACCAAGCCTGAGTTTATCGATAAAACGATCAATGAGGTTGGGAAAGTCCGTGAATTACCACCATGGCGAACTGTAAGTCTACTCGTTGATCCGAGGATGGATTACGCCGTGCTGGAACAGAAAATCCTGACGGAGAGTGGTATGCCTATTCGTGTAGCGCGGTCCGATCGCTGGAAGTACTACGACGCACCCAACCTTTGGTTGCCCGGACGAATAACTGAAGAGATTTATACAGTTCAAGGCAGCCTTGCTCAACTCTCAGCGGCGCCGCGGCTGATTGAAACGTGGCTGCTAAAGCTCGCGGATTTTAACGATGCGATCGATATTCAGTTTAATCTGCAATCCGAATACATGAAGCCGGCGACCCATATTACGGATTTTACGGGGCCAGCGGCGCGGGAGTCTCCTCAGCACCGTGTGGACTACAGGGTGGCAGCCGATGGCACTTTTACAAAACGTAGCGCGCAGCAGATCCTGGCCGAGATTCACGACTGGCGGGCAATCGCGAAGGGGGCGGGAATCGTGTTCGCCTTGCTGGCGCTGCCGCCCATAGGCTACCTGGTGGTCCGGCGTTGGCGCCTCAAACGCTCACAGGAATAAAGCTTCGCCAACTCTGGAAGTTAACCTTGGCGGCCTCGCCCTCGGGAGAAGATGAAATGCGGCTGATTGCGTGTGTGATCCTAATGTCGGCTTTGGCGAGCGTTGAAGGCTCCGACGACTCGGTTGCGGACAATCCCGTCTCGTACACTGACAACTTAAAGTGCGGCCCTAACGCGCTTTTGGCATTCCTCATTCTCTCGGGACGGCCGCAAACCACCCTTGCGGAGTTAGGCAACATACCGGTGACATCCGAAGGCGCGTCGTTGCTCTCGCTGCGTGATGCCGCCAACCAGCTCGGGGTTAAGACCGAAGTACGACACTACGCAATCGATGCCCTCGACTCGCTGCCCCTCCCGGCGATTGTGCTCTTCAAGCCTCAGCACTTTGCCGTTATTTACAAGGTCGATCACGAGCATTTCTATCTGATCGACGGCACAACGGCTCTTCCAGACGTCGGACGTAAGTCGAGACTGCCTGATTTCTGGACGGGGTACGCTTTGATCGAGAAACGAACGCTGGGAGGCCTGCCCTGGCATCTTCGGTGGGTCATTGTCACTGCTCTCGCATTGCTCGGGGCGGAATGTGCGGTTCTCGGGTACATTCTTTGGCGACGGAGGCTCCGGAATCCAAAGGACCGAGGAAGGGAACCCACTACGCCGCGGCCGACCTGCGCGGGCCTTGGGTTCATCTGCCTCGCAGTCTTTCTGCTGTTCCCTGCTGCCCGGGCCGGGACGCCTGTTGCCCATCCCTGGCGGCAGGCAGCAAACGGTGGCGTCAATGTCCTTTACGCTTACCTCGCCGCAAATGGAAGAGAAGCTGACTATTCGGCATTGGTGAAGAAGCAAGCCGGCAACGCCGCGGCAGAACAATACACAGTCTCCACCTTGGCGCAGATGGCGTCCAGTCATGGCGCGCGGCTGCGGGCGGTCTGGCTGACGATGGACGAGTTGCGGTCGTGCCCCAAACCCGTAATTGTTCACATGGATGGGACCTCCCCGGACGAAGGCGCATTCCTTTTGATAATTCGCCTGACGGACCACCATGTACTTTACATGAACGGGCCTTCGGGGACGCTCGACATGATGTCAGCTAAAGACTTCCGGCGCGTGTGGAGTGGGGCTGCACTCTTACCGAAACCGGAGGCCGCGAACGGGGTTATGATTTCCATCGTCGCCTTTCTGGCTGGCCTCGCTCTCCCGCCCCTCCCAAGGGCTTGGCGGCTTACTCGTTCGCAGAAGCGGCAACCATCAGTAATCCCGCAGCACAAATGCAACTGAGCCGGCTTTGGTGTCTTTTGGTTTTCGCGCTAATCGGATTCGCAACCGCATTGGAATCGCGAAGCGCCACCGCTGCGAATGTTCAAGCCGAGACCCAAAAGCTGGCGCTGCTCCAGCAAATGGAGCTCGGTTGGGGAAAAGTAGGTCGCTGGCTCATCGAATATGATGCCGTTCCCTTGGATCCCAAGGTCGAGGTTCCCGCAGCGCACCGGATCATGGCGGTCGCCGCGCCGAGTGACCTGTACCATATCGGAGCTCATTTCACACCGGGCGAGCCGTGGCAGGACGACCCGTTTTGCCAAGACTACTTCATCCATAACGGAGCGACATGCCACCGGTGGCCTTTTAGTCGGACATACACGATAGGCCGTTTGCAGAAGGGACAAGCCATACCAGGCTCAATCCCCCGCGAACCTCTTTTAAGCGTAATCCCAAGCTGGCCCCTGACCGATTATCAGCTTGACGGTGGCCCTCGATGGGGTGGGCGGCTTACCCCGGCCGAAGCCTTGCGCTCGCCGGACTACAAACTTCTGTCTGACCGAGATGAACTCCTGGGCGAGGATTGCGCGGTTTTCGATGCCCACGGCTTGGACCGTATTTGGATTGCCACCGGCAAAGGTTTTTGCGTAGCCAAACGCGAGCGGCGGAATGCCGTAACCCATCGACTTCTTTACCGGTCAGTGGCAGAGAAGATTGGGCAGGTTGGAACCAATCTCTGGTTCCCGACCACCTTCCGGTACCAACTTTTCTCGATCAACGCTCCGGCGAACCGGGACACGTTGGAGGCGGATTACCGCGTTAAGATCGTGCGATGCGCGCTCGACTCTGACGTGCCCGAGTCCACGTTCATTGCTCCGCGTCCACCGGGATCCCTTGAGTATGGGTCTGACAACCACTTCGTCCAAACTGTCCCGGGCGGCGAGGATGTGCTTCTGAAGATTGCCCAGTTCGCTGCGAAGACTGCTGGCCGGACCTCTTCCCGCGGTTTATGGACCGGCGATGCGAGGTTTTATCTGCATCCGCTGCTCGCGTTTGTTCTCGGGGTCTCCTTCGCAGTGTGCCTGCTTCGATTGCGGAAGGTTGAAGCCTCGGAACAGCAGGGGGATGGCGATCAGATGTGAGATTTCCCCGCTGGTGAGGAATTTGAGAGGATCCTGTCAAACCTCAGCGATGTCACTTTTCAGGTTCACGATGTCGGCGCACGGTGGGCTAGAAAATGCGCTGGCGACGCCGGAGTAAAGTGCCGAAGATGATGATAGCCAACGAAAGATCGCTCGAGGCGCTCGTTTCGGGTGCGGTTTCCGGATCGAGGGTGCCTTGGGCGACTATTCTCACCGCAAAGGCGCTGCTGTTGTTGGTTGTCCTGGGGTCGGTCTTGATGACTTTCAATCAAAGCCAGTTCAGATCCGCATTCGCCCACTGGCCTCAAACGGAGCCCCCCACGCTGGCGAGCCGCTTTTCCACTTGGGACATCGCGCATTACCTGCGTCTGAGCACGACAGGCTACGAGGCTGGTTCACACTCGTGCGCGTTTTATCCTCTCTGGCCGGGGGCGATTCGCGCGGCGGCCACCCCGCTCGGAGGGCGGCCCTTGCTGGCCAGTCTGCTGCTCACCAACGCACTCTCGCTCATCGGCTTTTGGTTGCTTTACCGCCTGGTCGAGCGGCATTACGGCCCGGCGATCGGCCGCGATGCGCTGATCCTGATGTTGGCCTTTCCTGGGGCGCTTTTTTTCTCCTTTCCCTATTCCGAGTCGCTCTATCTGGTGGTGTTGATGTTGTTTTTGTGGGGGTTGGAAAAGGAGCGGTGGGCATGGACGGCGGTGAGCGGTTTTCTTCTGCCACTGGCCCGGCCGCTGGGCGTCTTCGCGATTCTGCCGCTGGCCTGGTATTTGTACGAACGCGGTTGGCCGTGGAAGGCGAAACCGGCGGACGCAGGCGCGAACGAAGCGCCAGCAGCTGCTCGCTGGCGGTTCACCTGGAGCAGGCGCTCTCCTTGGCTTTTGCTGCTGTGCCCGCTGCTGGGTTATGCCGCCTACTTCAGCTTGATGTATGTCTGGACCGGGAATGCCTTCGAGGGGTTCGACGCGCAACAAGCCTATCCGAATTCGCCCTCGATCCGGAATATGTTCGACGTGCCCCACTTTACCGACGCGCTGCTGAATGTGCACTCCCTGGACGGGATGATGGACGGGGCATTGGATCGGGTCTTTTTCCTCTTGTTCCTGGCGTCGCTGCCGCTGATCTATCGGTTGAACAAGACCTGGTTCTTCTACGCGCTGCCGGCGGGGCTGGTGCCGGCGCTGACGAGTTGGTTCATGTCGTACCGGCGCTACACGCTGATGTTGTTTCCAATGTTTGTGGTGCTGGCGCAGTTGCTGGGCAAATCCCGGAGCCGCCCGCTGTTCTGGTACTACGTAATCCTGTTGGCGGCCGTGCAGGCCTGGGCGGTGAAGCAGTTTGTCAATTTCAACTGGGCGGGATGAGGCCACCGCCTCTGCTTGTAGCAACGTGATGTCTTGTGCAACAGTTTGTCTATGTCAACTGGGCAGGACGAGCAGCGAAAACGGGAAAAGCGGAATCTGAAAAATGGCGAAGGGTAAAGGGCGGCGCGCCGAAGACAAACCTGTTATGAAGAGACAACAATCGCTTTTACCGGCGGGGGCGTTTACGCTCCTGGAACTGCTGGTGACGATCGCAGTGATCGGGATTTTGGCCGCGCTTCTTTTGCCGGCGCTGGGCCGGGCCAAGGCCTCCGCGCAGGGGACCCAGTGCGCAAGCAACCTCCGGCAGCTCATCTTGGCTTGGCACATGTATGCCGACGAGAGCAACGACCAGTTGCCCAACAACTCCGATGGCCAGGATGGCATGGGCGTGTTCACCAACTGGGTGGCCGGCACGATGAGCCGCGCCACCGACGCCACCAACCAGGCCTTGCTCATTGACCCGCAACAGTCGGCTCTGGGGCGGTATCTGCCCGCCCCGGGTGTCTTCAAGTGTCCAGGCGACCGCAGCCGGTTTGTGCGCAGCGTCGCGATGAACTGCCGCCTGAACCCGACGCGCATCCGTGGCACGCCGGCTTTCACCGCAGGCGGCAACAGTTGGTATGAGGACTTTCGCAAACTCGGGCAAATTGCCAAGCCGACCGAAATCTTTGTCATCCTAGATGAACGGAGCGATAGCATTAACGAGGGCTACTTCGGGGTGGATATGAGCAACACCGGGACGCGGGACGGCAACGGGGCCAGCCGTCCGTATTGGATTATTGATTATCCGGCCAGCTACCATAACGGCGCGGCGAGAGTCTCTTTTGCGGATGGTCACGTGGAAGCGCATCGCTGGCGGGAGCCGACCACCTTGGTGTCCCTCGGCCGGGCCAAGCCTGGCAGCTACACCTCGCCGACCGATCGCGATGTGAAATGGCTTCAGGATCACTGCACGTATCCGAGATAGGGCGGCAGTCGGCCCCAGTCCCCGGACCTCCCATCAACCGGCCTTGGTGGAAGCTTCCCGCCGGCGTACTGCGGCAGTTCCTGCGTTGGGCGGCGCTGCTGGCACTGCTGGTGTTGGGCCAATTCTCATTGGCGCTGGCCCTCGGCCTCCTCCCGGTCGGGCTGCTGGCCTTCCTCTTCGCGAGACGCATCGGGTATCAGGCCTGGGTGGGCTGGCCGTTGGCGCTGGCGGGTTTGTTGGGGCTTCAATGCATCGTCGAAACCCCGCCGTCGGTCCGCCAACACGACGTCGAGGGCCACCGGGAGTATGTGGACTTCGTGAGCGAGCAGGGCGGGCTGCCGCCCGTGACCGAGGGATGGGAAACGTGGCAGCCGCCGCTTTACTACCTGCTGGCGGCGGTATGGCGCTGGCTTTTTTCTGTAATTCCACAAGAAGACTCGTTCCGGTCCACCCAGTTTCTAGCGGCGGCGCTCTATATTTCCACCGTGGCGTGGGCACTGACCATCTTCCGACGGCTACATCTCGACGACGTCGAGGCCGTGGCGGGGGTGGGCTTTCTGGCGTTACTGCCGGGGCACCTGTTCTTCGCCGCCCGGATCAATAACGATGTCTTGCTTCCCTTTCTGGGAGCCGGCGTGCTGCTGCTCACGGCAAGGTTGGTCGAGAACGGCCGCGCTGCATGGACCACCAAGCAATCGTGGGGCTTTGGCTGGATGGGAAGCGGTGATAGCCGTTTGTGGATTGGACTGGGCCTGCTGCTCGGAGCATCGCTCGCCACCAAGGGGTCCTCGCTGGCCGTGGTCAGCGGTGTGTTGGGGCTGGTATTTGGCTCGGAGTTCCGTCATTCCGGGCGGGAATCCGCCATCAGGCGCACCTACCTGACTGGCCTGCCCGCGGGGTTATGGCTGCTTTTTTGGTGTGTGCGCAACGCCGCCCAGACAGGCGATCCCTTTTATGTGAACGCCAACTTGCCGGACGAGCTCCGCGTCCTCACTCCGCCTGCTGCGAGGCTGCTTTCGTTCAAGATCGACGCGTTCCTGGCTGGGAACTTTTACTATGACGAGCCGATTCGCGGATCGTATTTCACGGCCCTACTGACCAGCGCGCTCTACGGAGAATACAACATGGGCGGGTACGGGTTCCGGTGTCCTGAACTTCTCCGCTGGGGCAGCCTCGGTCTGATCGCGATCCTGCTTGCCGGGGCCGTCATTCCTCCACGCCGTGAGCGGAGGGCGGCCTGGGTGACATGCCTCTGCCTGGCCGCATGCCAGTTTGCGATCACGCTGGCGTATGCCTTGAAATTCCCGTATGCGTGCAACCAGAACGTGAGATTTTTTGCCCAGGCGTATGTTCCGTTTGCCGGCCTGTTTGGCCTGGGTGCCGGTCATCTTTGGAGACAATGGGGTTGCTACGGGCGCAGTGCCTTGATCATCATAGTAACCGTTTTCGTGGTAGGACTGGTGGATTTCTATGCTCGGCTTCTGCTTTAGCAGGAAAGAGACATTGCGTTTTCCGTGATGCTGCTGCCTCAGTTGCTCCTGTTCTGCGTGGTCGGAGTAACGACGACCGTTGTCGATTTCGCCATGTTCAACCTGCTGACCCGGTCGGCGGTCGCCTGGCGGCGCATACCCGCCAATACGGTCTCCGTCGCGACCGCAATGTTATGGTCTTTTTGGGCCAACTGGTTGGTGGTCTTTCAACCCGCCGGGCATAAATGGCTGGGCCGCGCCGGACGGTTTCTGGTTACGACGACGTTTTCGGCGTTTGTTCTGCAAAACGTGATTCTCTTTTTGACAACGTATGTTTGGAAGCGGCCGGCTAACCTGGCGCCCGCCTCGGTTCGCAAGCTGTGTCCTTCGTGCCGCCTGGCCGATGATGCCGTCACACGGAACTGTGGAATTTTTGCTGGTACAAGTTTTTCGTCTATGCGGCGTAGGCAGGATGGGCGCACCCTTGACCCACCGCGCCAGTGAGAAACCGCAGGCAGACGCTGCGGAGGCCGTCCACGGCGGCGTTCTGTATGCGGCGGGCGGTTTGGAGGGATTGGAGCGCGGTGTGGGCAAAGCCCCACCCGCAGCAGCGTCGTCCTCGAAAGGAGCGTCGGGAACATCCACGGACTGCATTCCATTCTGAGCCGCTGTGGTTGATCCTACGGACACAGCCGCGGCCCGTTCCAGAATCGTCTCGTAGAGCGCGGCGTGGCCCAGCGTGAAGTGGTCGAGAGCGATGGAAAGATTGTCTATGCGGGCTGCCTCAACTCACTTGAGGGTCTGTGCCGCGCGCTGGGAGACGGCGCGGCAGGCGGCAATCAGGGGAGCGCGACCGTCTCGGTCGCCTCCAGTTGGCGTCCCCGCCGACTGGCCTCTTGCGGCAGAGGTTCCCGGCGGGACGCCGGCAACTGCGGGCGCGACGCCCGCGCTCCCCAAAACAATTTGCCACGCGGCGCGCTCTGGGGGCGGCGAGGAGCAGGTCGCAATACCAAAAGCCGTGCGCCGAGAAAAATTGCGGATAGTCCGGCTGGAATTTCGCCTGCATTTGCTCAGCATGACGGAAGCGCGCCTCCGCCTCGGCCGGCGGGCCGTTTGCTTTTGGCAGCGGGCGGACCGTGGTCTAAACTGCGGCAGATGCTTGGCACTGGACTTCTCAAAGGCATGGTGGAAACGGCGCGGAACTTCATGGGCAGCTACCACGATCCGGCGCGGCTGCCGACGGTCGAGTACCCGGAGCAACGCCTGCCCCTGCCGGAGAACGCCCGGAGCTTCCCGATGCTGGTCTTCGATGGCGACGATCCGGAGCAGGGCCTGCGCTGCGTGGCCTGCAAGATTTGCGAAAAAGAATGCCCGCCCCAGTGCATCTACATCGTCCTGGAGCGCGACGCGCGCGGCAAACCGCAGAAGCACCCGCAGGTCTTCGACCTCGACCTCGCGGTGTGCATGAGCTGCCAGATTTGCGTGGAAGTCTGCCCCTTTGACGCCATCAAAATGGACACCGCCTTCGAACTCAGCGCCACCGATCGCTTCGGCGGCCTGTTGCTGCACAAACGCGACCTCGTCCGGCCGAACGCCTACTATCGCCAACTCCACCCCGCCGAAGCCGCCGAGACCGACGCGCGCCTGGCTGCCGAAGCCGCCAAGGCCCAGGCCAAGGCCAAACCCAAGCCACCTGCCGCCGGCCCGGCTGCACCAACAAAGGCCACCGCCGAAAAAGTGGCGT
>JAKANS010000209.1 GCA_021823625.1 bacterium
CCAGCCCGCCGCCAGCCAGGTGGCCTTGCCTTGCTCGGGGGATGATTTGGGAAAACCAAAGTTCGTTGTAATAAAACGCCGCGCCTTCGACTTTCTCCAAGTTGAAGATCGTTATGCGTGCCCCAACCCCACCCGAGGCAGACCGGTTCCTGGCGCTGCTCCAGCCCATCGAGCGCGACCTGGAGTGGTACTGCCGGCGCGTGAACCCAAAAACCTTGATGGAGAACGCAAGCGCCATCGGCGAGTCGCTCCGCTCCGGCCTCGCTCTGCTGACGCAACACCGCATCCTATCGGCAATGCTTCTGCCGGCCTTGACCTGCGCGTGCCAAAGATTCGCCTATGCTCAAACGATGGTGGACGAGGCAACCGCCGCACCGAATTGGCCCTTGTCTCCGTTTCCCAAAAGGCTGGCATTGTTGGCTGGCGGCGGAATCAGCCCGTGTTCGGAAAGCCCGACTTTGTCTTCCGCCAGCAACACTTGGCCGGCTTCGTGGACGACTGCTTCTGGCACGGGTGTGCCCTCCACGCCTCCAAGCCGGCCACGAACCGGGCTTTCTGGCGGAACAAGCTGGGGAAGAACAAGGCCCGTGACCTTCTGGTTAATCGGACGCTTTGCAAAGCTGGCTGGCGGGTGCTGCGGATTGGGGAACACGAGTTGACGCGCAAGAACGAGGCATGTTTGGTCCGGCGGCTTCGGCGGGCACTGGGGTGAAGGGCGGCGCGGGAGTTCCTGGCGTGGCATAGACAGGAGCACGGGTTCCGAGCGTAGCCCGCTTGGGTCCCCAAGTTGGCGCCTACTGTGTCGCCCCTACAGGGCTTGGTTGGATTGGGGGACACTACCCAGGGCGTCGCTCGCTGACTCGCTTTGCCCGGGGCAATTCTCGGTCGCCCCGTTGAGGCCGGGGTTGGTGCTCTACAAGCTTGACGACGTCACCGCGGCGCAGTCGGTGCTCCGGCAGGTCGCAGGTCAGCACGGCATCGGTGTAGGGTTCGAACTTCATGGCGTTCGCGTCTTGTCCGAAACCAAGGTAAAGAAGCGGACCCGGTTCGACAAGGCGTCGCGAATCCAGATCGTTTTCACCCGTAATGTGGCGCCATTCGGCCCGCGCAACGGGCCGCGAATCTCGAAGTATTCGCCGAACTGGTTGCTCTCCGTGGGCCGGGCGTCGAGCGCCAGGATTTGTCGGGTCAGGTCCACGAGCAGGTCCTCGGGGTTCTCCAGTGTGTAACCGACCCGCGCCAGGAAGGCGGACTTGTCGGCGCGCGTTTGCGGCACCAGGAGGTAGCGCGTCAGCTTCTCCAAAGGAATCAGGCTGTCGGCGGGCAGTTTTACGAAATCACAAACGCAGAGCTTGGGCAGCGCACCTCACCGCGTCAATCGCACCTTGCGCCTCTGCGCCCGCGGTTTTCCGCCCTGGCGAAAAGCGGATCATCTGCCGCGAGGCGCCGGTATCGGGCTTCATGACTTTGACGGCGTGGGACGGCTCGTCGGAATCGGCGAGACAGGCGGAGCCGGAGGAGGCGCAGACGCCTTCCTGATCAAGCAGCAGCAGGAGGGCCCGGGCGTGACCGGCATGGTGGTATTGTGGTCGAGATAGATCACCGACCGCACTCTATCGGGCGACCCCGGTCCTGCAAGCTGCCGGAGTGGCTGGGGCGCGTGGCAAAGAAATCCGCCCAGCATTACAGGCTTCGCGCTCGCCAAGCGCGGCGGCCGATGCAGAATTCCCGCGTGGCCATTCGAGGTGGTGAATACCGCTAACCTCGTGTCTGGCAACTGTGTCATGGCATGCCCGCGCTTACGGAACGGTTTGGCCTTGCGCTGCCGTCTAAAACCGCAGTGCTGTCTGTCGAATCCGCCTGCTCCAGATTTGACCAATGGCGCCACTTCCAGAGTGTCCGCATAGCCGATAAGCCGTCCACCCAGCGGATTTTTTTCCCTTCCGCCTTGCCTCTCGGATGATATGAGATGGGCACCTCGCGAATGCTCAATCCGAGACGGCCGACCTTGGCCGTCAGTTCGGGACAGAACTCAAACCGCTCGCATTTCAAATCCATCGAGCGCAACAGACGGGTGAACGCTGCCTTGTAACAGGTCGCTTCGTCGGTGAGCCGTACTCCATAAAGCATCCGCACCATTACGTTCAACACAGCCACGCCCCAGCGAAAGACCCGACTTCCGCGGTGCATGGGCATTTCCAGATACCGCGAGCCGTAAACGACGAGCGACTCGCCGTTTCGCAAGGGCTTAATGATTCGCCCATAGTCCTGCGGGTCGTACTCCCAATCTGCGTCCTGAATGATTAGGAGGGGAGCACTGACCAGCGCCAGACCTGTACGAATTGCCGCGCCTTTCCCACGATTGACGGAGTGGCTCACGAGTTGAACGCGCGGATCTTTGCCGGGCCACTCTCGCAATATCGCTGCCGTTTCATCGGTCGAACCATCGTCCACTGCCACCACTTCTTGCACGCACGGCTGGGCCAGCACGCGCTTTAGAATCTCCTCAACCGTAGCCGCTTCGTTGAACACCGGCATCACAACACCCAAACAGGGCATCGGAAACGGCAGCGAACTCGTTTGAAGCGGAAGGGCATCGCCAATTTCAATTGGTGGTAATCGCCAGTTCATATCCCGCTCAATGGCTAACGCCAGATCCACGCACAATATTGTGGGCAACATGCTCCTCAGACCCGGAGGTGTTTTGCTTCCAAGAAATCCGATACAATCTCCAGGGTGCCAATTCTTCTGCCAGTCTTTCCTGCGGAACCCACGCGACAAACACAACCTGAATACCATGCTTGTAATCTCGATTCCCTGGCGCTTTGAATCGAATTCTCAGGCGATTCCCGACCAATGGTTCGATGCTCTCGCGCACCAAGTATTCGAGTCCCACTTTCGCGCGAACCCATTCAGGTCTTGGCGCTGAAGTCCGTGCTGTTGAGACGGGTGTGACGTCCAATTCAAGAAACTCCATGTCGCGAACAAAGTGGGTCGTGCAAACAGACACTTCACCGCCAAGGTTCGGCGACCAACCAAAGCTCTCGAAAGGAATCCCCAAAACTCCCTCCAATTTGCCCGATTTCAATTCCACGCTGCTGCCTTGGTAGGAGACTAAAGACGGGCTTGTGCCGTCCTTCCAAGTCCGCTGGAGCACTTGTTGATAGGCCTCTCTCGTGCATGACACGGCATCGACATCACGGGAACGGGAGGTCTGTGCACGGTGGCACAGATGCAAACACATACCTGCGCCAGCAATTGCCGCGATAAGGGCGATCGGGAACCTCTTGGTCATGGCCCACCCGGAAAGGCACCACCATGCGGCGGCGCTCGCAATGGCAAAAGCGCCGGAAAAATCATAAAAATACCGCGATGAAATCACCGGACAGCGCAGATAAAATGCGGTTAATCCGACTGCTGCTATAGCCGAATAAGCAACCGAAGCCACAACGAGAGATTTTACCCTCGGATTGTCCGACCGGACGACAAACAAGCCTAACACGCTTCCCAAAGTGGCAAATCCAATCATCGGCCAGCCAATCGCTGGCAGGTAATTGTCCCGCCACCGCAACGTGTCAGATTGCCAATGAAACACGCCCTTTTCAAACCAGCCACCGTAGTTGAAGTGTTCATCAAACATTAAGCCTCCCATAATCTCCCCCAGCGCCGGAAGCACGCCTTCCGTTTCAAACGGAGAGCCGAATCGTGTGGAGTAGAGTGACCCAGGGTGGTAACTGACGTTCAGGCTATGACCAAACTCCAGCGGCGAACCGAACCGTGCGGCATTCGTCCACAACAAAAGGCCAGTCAGTCCCACGTAAAGAAGTGCTGCACAGGCCACCTTCCAAGTGCGCAATCTGGCTCTGATGGCGAACCATGCCCCCACTAGGACAGCAGCAACACCATAAAGGCCAATCGTCGGCCGCACGAACGGCGTCACTCCGGCTATCCCGAAGAGGATCAGAAGCCGCGTGCCTGATGGCTTGACGCAAAACCACGCTAGAAGAATGCCTAACAGAATCGCGCACAGGTAGCCGTATGCAGAAACTTCTTCGTAAACGCGGAACGAAGACTTTAGCGTCGCCGTGAACGAGGGGAAGAACCAGATGATGGCCACGGCAGGCACGACCACTACGGAGAATCGCCAATTCCATGCCATTGCGGCGCTCAACTGAGCCTTCGTCTCACGCACAACCACCAGAAGCAGTGACCAACTCACCAGCAGCAGCGCGATACCAAACCCGACTCGGCTCGGGAACACCAAAGGATCGCGCAAGCCGCAAACAGCCGACAAGGCCAGAATCCAACCCGGCACTCCAAATCCCCAGACTTGTTGGACCCCGCCTTCCGCCCAAGCCAGGTCGAACGCCAAGTTGTCAATTCTGTGGCTCAGTGCCAACCGCCCGCTCGCAAGCGTCGATGCCTGCAGGCTCAGATACGGTTCGCTGGCCGGATAGATTTCCCCAAAACCTTCAACAACTCCCAAGCTGAATAAAATTCCCACTGCGTAAGCACCCGCAACCAGGAGCAGACACAGGAATCGTGATCGGCGCTTGGAAAACATGCGGGCTACACTGCCCCCCCTTGCGCGATTCTCGAATGCGTCGGACTTCGCGTTGCGGTCCATTGCTGCCGCTCGGCCAGTTGTCCCTCCTCACGGGCACATAACAGTCGTGTGACCGGTCTCTGAAGGCAGATCGTTCGGGCCAGCATCTGGGCACGTACATTCATTTTGTGAGAAGTAGTGGGACTTGAATTCGCACGTAAAGTTGTAAACCGCGTAAGGCACGCCGGGATCTACCGGCGGGTTGTTAGTGCACCAGATGTCCTGCTCCACCGGCGTGCAGAATTTCACTGTTCCAGCCCATACCCATGTCTGGCAAGCAGTAGTATTACAAATTGACTGTATGACGCCGTTTGTACAGCCGAATTTGTCATTCGAATGTGTTGTGCACTTATAGTACCTCATCCCCGTCTGGCCAAGCGCTATGAGCGCGATGCCGAGGAGGGCCAGAACCGTGAGTATTCCGATTTTTGTTTTCATTTCTGTTCGTTTGGTTGTGTGTTTTGTCTTTTCCGTTTTCGCCGCGCGAGGGTGGCGAGTATTACGGGCGGCAGCAACAACACAGCGACCAGCCCGTAAATTCCAAATCGCGCCTTGTAAACCGGATCGTATGCGGCTGCCGACACTTTCGCGCGGTAAATGCTCTGCAGAACGGGGTCAGATACAGGAGGCACAATCCCATTGGTGATCCTGTACCTGATTTCGTCAACCAGCTTAAACGGATGACGAAACCGATAGTCAATAACGCCAAATCGCCTGTCAGAAGAAACAATTGACGGGGGTTCATCAACGGCACGAATGCTCGTAACCCTCCCCCACGCATCGCTCTTGGGCGGCGGCTTTTTGTCAGGACTCGGCTCATAAAACTCGAACCGGAAAACAAGTGGAATGTTCACACCTCCAACATTCGTGGAATCCAGCACCTCGTAACGAGCCGCCATGAAGCCCTCTGGCGCGGTGACAATCGGATTCAGCGCAACTTGCACGGCAGAGGGGTGACGCGTGCTTCGCAGGAGGGCTGAACTGCGCGCGGATTTCCTCAGCAATTTCGCGGAAGTGAATAATTCCACGCGTTGCGGGAGCCCCAGACGGTCTGCAAACACAAGCGTTCGATCAGTGAAGCCGAATGATTCCAAGGAATGCCGCATGTCGGCGCCCAAAGGGATAAGACGATGCGGCTGCCTAAGGTAATTACCCGAACAAAAAGCCAGCCACGGAAAAGTTGCTCCGAAATTCGCCAAAGGGTGTTTGCCTGCCGTGATCCGCAATAAGATCCATCCGGAGGCCTTGAGTTCTTGTGTGGTGGCTGGGTATGTCCCGTAGTGCTTCTTGTATTCTTCCGCCCACTTCGGATCGTCGGCTGTTTGTTCCCATGTCGCATATACATTGGTGCCGTCGTGATAGGAGGTCTCCAAGGCGTTCGGAGCAAAGTGCGTCTCGATTAGCCATTTGTTGGAACCAAACACGCAGCGCGCCGGGTAAGCGGCGGTTCCGTACCGGTTCGTTTGTGAGATTTGCAGTCGAACCTCGTGATAGGTTGCGCTTTGCCCCTTTCCAGAGAAAGTAATGAAAATCAACAACCAGAAGACCGCAGTGCGACTCGGCCACTGGCGCACTTTGCTCGAGAAGATCAGCCGCTTTCCTGTCCTTTGGCCGTTTGCAGCACCACAGTTCATTCGCGACGACCAATGCGCGACGACAATTCCCAATAATCCGATCCAGCCGATGCCGGTTAACAGGCCAAGCAAAACAGTGCCAACCATATCACCGACCCGCTGGTAACTTTCCTTCCACACACCGGTGCATCCGCATGACGCTTCCCAGTTGGCTGCATGGAGGACATAACGGTAGAGGAGGCAAATTGTGGAGAACCAAGCCAACAGCCCGAATCGCCCAGGCACGCTCTTCCAAAACAGAATAGTCGCGGCCAGAAGGTACTCCGCGAATGATGCGACGATGAGCACCCAACCCTCGGAAAGCCATGGAACCACAAGGCTTGGACGACCCAACGAGCCGGCAAAAGGGCCTCCGAGCTTCCACACTGAGACGACCTTTGCTGTTGCTGTGGACATCAAGATCAACACCGCCAAGGCCACCGCCGCCCGCCCGACTTGTGTGAATTTTGTCGTCATGTGTTCCGCCACTGCCTTCGCCAGTTAAACCCACTTCTGTCGGTTGATTGTCTGGTTTACTGGTCGCCTCCACAAATGCTCGCGCTGCCCTTCCGGATGGAGCTCGCCGCAGCCCGTAGCTCGTGGTCGGTCTGAGCTTCGGCCATCCGCCCTGTGCCGAGGTTCGCGAGAACTGACCCAAGCGGCCCGCCCAGCGCTCAGCGACACCGAGTCCAACGCGAGCAGGCCCCATGCGGTGGGGGTGAAGCTCGCATAACCGCGCGATTCCGTCGCGATTGCCGGCCATCTCTTACGCCCTGGCCAAGCAGTCGCAGGCCGTAGGATTGTAGGCGGCGCGTCTGCGGGCGTTGGCGATTCCTCGCGTGCTGGCAGCGGGTTGGTCATATTTACAGTGCTGTATTTAACACGACTCGCACCCTCGGTCTATGGCCTTTTTAGGTCATGGCGGTTTGGCGAAGCAGCCAGGCGACTGCCGCCGCCCGGCTGTGGACATCGGGCTTGTCGTAGATGTGCGCCCAGCGGTTGTGGACCGTGTCCTCGCTGATGCCCAATGCTGCCGCGATCTCTTTGTTGCGCTTGTCCTCGGCGGCAAGCCGAATCACCTTCTGCTCGCGCTTGGTCAGGGAAGGCCTTTTCTGTCGGTTGATCTTCTGGTTCACTGGTCACCTCCGCACGTGTTCTTGCTGCCCGTGTGCCGCACCGATTTCGCCTCGGGCTGCGGGTTTTGATCGGTCCGACCGCTCCGCACTTCTGCCCGGCGCCAGCGCCGGGTATGGGTTTAGCATCCCTCCCGATGCCAGCGCCGCGGGCTTGGAGCGAGGCCTCGAAGGGCGCGCGAGCGTTTTGGAGTGCGGCAGTCGGCTGCCGCACTCCAAAACGCTTCGCGAAGCGCGGAACGGAACGGGAGCGCGCCCACGCGTGGTTCATCGGGGGGATCGAGATTCCGTCGGGCGGGTCGCCCGACGAGACAGGCGGCTCGCCTGTGCTACCGACGGGAAACACATGCAAGCGCCGGCGGCCACGGCCGCGCGCGTGCGGACCAACCTGAGAGCCTGAATCGGTTGGCTGGGCCTCTTCACACCTATTAGGTTAGGTGAATCACAGTCATCCCACAGAAAACGCATGAAAACCATCGAAAAGCAGAGCTTTCTGACAACTCCGGACGCTATGGGACGGAGTGTGCCGGTTGAAACGCCAGCCCCTTTTCAAATCGCCAATGAAATCAGTGGTTTTGAGCATGTTTCCTGTGGGACGGCACTGGATTTAATTTTCACTTTTCGATGATTATGGGCGACGCGGCGGGTTGGGTTTTCTAAGCTCGTCGGCCTGACCCATCAGCCGAGTTTTTGCCAAGCGGAGTTTGCCACCCAAAAGAAGACGACCCGCCGCGAGCAGTTCCTCACGCGCATGGAAACCCTCATCCCGTGGGCGCAACTGCTGGCCGTCATCGAACCGTTCTATCCCAAGGGTCCGCGCGGTCGTCCGCCCATCGGACGGGAACGGATGTTGCGGGTGTATTTTCTCCAGTACTGGTATGGCCTGGCCGATGAAGCCCTCGAAGCCGCGCTTTACGACAGTCAGGCACTGCCGGGCTTTGCCCGCATTGAGCTGGCCGCCGAAGGCGTGCCCGAGGCCCCCCCGTTCTTGAAATTCCGCCGTCGGCTCGAAACCCACGACCGGTGCCCAGGCCTCTTTGCCGCGATCAACGCCGACCGCGCCGCGCGCGGTCGGCTGCTGCGCGAAGGCACCCTGGTGGACGCCACGCTCATCGCCGCGCCGCCCTCCCCCAAGAACAAGGAAAAGAACCGCGACCCGGAAATGCACCAGACCAAGAAAGGCCACCCAGGGTATTTCGGGATGAAAGCGCCCCTCGGCGCGGACCGGGACAGCCAACTGGTCCACCCCGTCGTGGTCACCGCCGCCACCGGGGCGGACATCCCCCCGACCGCAGCCCTGCTGCACGGACCGGAGCAACAAGTCCCCGCCGACGCCGGCTACACCGGCGTGGAGAAACGAACGGAGATCGGGGCGTTGGGACGGAAGATCGACTGGCAGAGCGCGGGCAAACGCGGGACGCGCAAAGCGCTGGCTGAAGGCGCGGAGCAGGAAGCCCTCAAAGCGAGGGAGCAAGCCAAAGCCTCCGTCCGGGCGTTCGTGGAACCCCCGTTTCACCTGCTGAAGAATATTTTCCGCCAGCGGAAGGTGCGGTATCGGGGACTGGCCAAGAACGGGCATCAACTCTACCCCCTCTTGGGACGGGCCAACGGGGTGATCGGCGGAAGAACCGTCGCGACATGACCGAACCCTGAACAACGCTGAATCAAACCGGTTGAAGCAGTGAAAAACGGCGGACCAAGCCCGCCACCAAACCAGAACCGCCCCACGAACCCAAGCCACCGGACAAAAATCTCCGCCGCTTGAGGAGCATCTTTCCTCAACACAAAGCGAAATTTGAAAACTTGGCTTTATTCAGCGTCTCCCTAGTGTCACGGTGGGGTGTTTTGAGCCAGCCGCGCAGGCCGCCTTTCGCGGCGAAGGCGCGGAGACCGTCCGGGGCGTCGGGCCGGTCCGGATCGATGTCGCCGTGGTAGAACGTGGCCAGGGCGTAGC
>JAKANS010000210.1 GCA_021823625.1 bacterium
CTCCGCAAGAACGAGTCACTCAAAGAGCGCGTGCAGAGCGACCTCAACACGCTCAAAGGAAACCGGAAGCTCGTGCGCTCGTTCTTCGGAGCGAAAAGTGTAGCCTATGCCGGCGACTAGGCAGTATATGCAACGTTGTAACTCTCTCGGATGAACACCGTTCCATACGACCACTCACTCCGAGACGCTATCTATTTGCCGGATTAGTAGAAGCCAGAAGTCAGAAACGGAGTCGGGTGGCCCGGTCACGCTGCGCGTGGTGCATCTGGACCAAGCCGGCCGGGGCCGGGCGCTCAAGGCGGTGTGGCTGGCGAGCGAGGCGGACGTGCTCAGTTACCTGGACGTGGATCTCTCAACGGACCTCGCGCACCTGCCGGAACTGATCGGCGGCGTGGCCGAAGGCCGGGCGGACTTGGCCCTCGGCTCGCGGTTGCTGCCGGCGTCGCGGACGACGCGGGGCTGGAAGCGCGAGCTGCTCTCCCGTGGCTATAACTGGCTTTTACACCGGACGCTGGGGCTGCGGGTGACGGATGCCCAATGCGGGTTCAAGGCGATTTCCCGCCGCGCCGCGCAAGCGTTGTTGCCCCAAGTGCAGGATCCCGGTTTCTTCTTCGACACCGAACTGCTCGTGTTGGCGCAGCGACAGGGCTGGCGGATCGCCGAACTGCCCGTGCGTTGGGTGGACGACCCCGACAGCCGCGTGCGCCTGCTGCGGACGATCGGGCAGGACTTGAAAGGCGTCTGGCGGCTGCGGCGCTGAGACCAACAACACGGTCTTGGCGCCCTGGCAGCCGGCCGCCCCGACCAGCCAGGAGGCAGCCCGGAAGTCGGCCGAGGAAGCCGCATCCGCCCGCGCTTGTTGCGGAGCCGGCTCTGTGTTACACGTCCGGCCATGCTCAGCGAACAATACCCTTTGCGCGGCCGCCGCGGGCCGTCCGACGCCTTCCACTCGCGCCCATGAAAATTACGCTCCACGGGGCGGCCGGTGGCGAAGTGACCGGGTCGGCCTACCAGATTCAAACCGAGCGTGCGAATGTGCTGGTGGACTTCGGCATGTTCCAGGGCATGGCCCACGCCGAGGCACGCAACCACGTCCCGCCCGGTTTGGACGTTCGGAAAATCGATGCCGTGCTGGTCACCCACGCCCACCTCGATCACACCGGGCGGTTGCCTTTACTGGCACGCGCCGGGTACGCTGGCCCGGTGTTCGCCACGCCGGCCACGATCGACATCACCGGCCTCATCCTGCACGACTCCGCGAAGGTGCAGGCGCAGGACATCGTGCGGCTGAACCGCAAGCGCGAGCGCGCGGGCGAGTCTCCCGTCACGCCACTCTATGACAACGCGGACGTGGACCGGCTCCTCGCCTTGTGCCAGCCCACGCCTTACGACGGGCCGGTGCCGGTGGCACCGGGCGTGAACGCGCATTTTGTCGAAGCCGGCCACTTGCTCGGCTCGGCCAGCATCCACCTGGAGATCGAGGAGAATGGCAGCACGAAACGGGTGGTCTTCTCCGGCGACCTTGGCCCCAAAGGCATCCCGATCCTGCGCGACGCCGAGTGCGTGCGCGAGCCGGCGAACGCGGTGTTCCTCGAATCAACCTACGGCGATCACGACCACCGTCCGTTTCAGGAAACCGTGGATGAGTTTCGCGAGATTCTCCAGGCGGCGGTGGCCGCGAAGGGCAAGATCCTCGTGCCGACCTTCGCGGTCGGGCGCGCGCAACTGCTCCTGGTTCTGTTGGCCGTCATGTTTCGGCGGAAGGAACTGCCCAAGTTTCCTCTCTTCCTGGACAGCCCGATGGCGGCGGAGGCCTCGCGCATTTACATCCACCACCCCGAGTTGTTCGACGACGAGTTGAACGGCCTGCGCGCGGAGCGGCCGATCCGGTCCGACCTCGACACCTTGACCGTCACGGCGACGGCCGGGGAGTCGAAGACCATCAACGACGTGCCCGGACCTTGCCTGGTCCTGGCCGGCTCGGGCATGTGCAACGCCGGCCGCATTCTGCATCACCTGCGCCAGAACCTTTGGCGGCCGGGGACGCATGTCATGATCGTGGGTTACCAATCTGACGGCACCCTCGGCCGTTTGCTCGTGGAGGGGGCCAGGGAGGTCTCCATCTTCGGCGAGAAGGTCGCGGTCCGGGCCCAAGTCCACACGCTGGGCGGCTTCAGCGCCCACGCTGGCCAGAAGGATTTGCTCGACTGGTTTGGCTGCCTCGCCGGCGGGCGGCCGCAGGTCTTCCTCACCCACGGCGAGAAACGGGGGCGCGAGGCCCTGGCTCGGAAGATCGAGGAGCGCTACGGCTTAAAGTCCAACCTGCCGGCGCTGGAGCAAACCCTGGAAGTCTGATCGCGTCTGCGGTCCGGCGGGCAACGCAAAGCCGGTTCTCCCATGAACACGCAGCTCGGCCTCGAATTGGTGCGCAGTTTCGGAACCGCGCTCCTGATTGGCGCGTTGGTGGGTATCGACCGCGAGAAGCGCAAGGAAGAAGGCGAGGCGGGCGCGGGCGGCATCCGCACGTTTATCTTGATCGCGCTGGCCGGCGCGGCGTCCGCCTTTCTCGGACGCGTGCTCGACGCCCCGTGGGTCTTCGTTGCCACGGTGGCGGTGGGGGGTGGCGCGGCGCTTTGGCCGGCGGTTTGCCAGGCGCAGTCCCATCCGGGGGCTGGCGGGCTGACGACTGGTTTTGCCGCGCTGGTGGTGCTCCTGCTGGGCGGCTTGTGCGTGCTCGAACACGCTGATCTGGCCGTCGCGTTGGGTATCGCCACGTCGACGGTGCTGGCCTTCAAACAACCCATCCACGAGTTGGTGCGCAAGGTCGGCACCGAAGACCTCTATGCCGGGCTGAAGCTGCTGATCGCGACGTTCATCATCCTGCCGCTCCTGCCGCAAAGGACGATCGACCCGTGGGGCGCATTGAACCCGTACACGCTCTGGTTGCTGGTCATTCTGATTTCTGGCCTGTCGCTCGTCGGTTACGTGGCCACGCGCTGGCTCGGCACGGAGCGCGGCATTGTGCTGACCGGCGTCACCGGCGGCCTGGTATCGTCCACCGCGGTCACGCTCGCGCTGGCCCGCCAGAGCCGCGACCTGAAAGCCGACCCCACCGCGGCGGGACCGCTTTCGACGGCGGTTTTCATCGCGTGGCTGATCATGGTGGGGCGCATGGTGGTCCTGCTGACGGTGACCAATCCTGACCTCGCCCGGCACGCGGCGTTGCCGCTGACCGTGTTTGGTCTGGCGACGGCGGGCGTGGCGGTTTGGACCTTCCTGAGTACCCGGCGAGCCGGTCCGGCCGATGCGCAAAAGGCGGGCGAAGTGCCGTTGAAAAACCCGTTCCGGCTCACCTCGGCCATCAAGTTCGCGGCGCTGTTCGCGGTCGTTCTGCTGCTGGTGAAAGGCGCGCAGCACTACTTTCCCGGCGGCGGCATCTATGCCGTGGCCACGCTCGCCGGGACCACCGACGTGGACGCCATCACGCTCTCGATGGCGGACTTTGCGCGGCAAGGCGGCGATCCCACCCAGGCCGTGCGGGCGGCGCTGCTGGCCGCGGCGACCAACACAGCGGTGAAAGCGGGATTGGTGGCGGTGGTGGCGGGCGGCGTGATGTGGCGCCAGATCCTGCTGGGCAGCGGGGCGATTTTGGCGGCAGCGGCGGCGGCTTGGTTCTTGTGCTGAACGGGAGGCCGCCGGTTACGCTGCGAAGGCCGCGCTTGGCAAAGCCGCGGGGCGATGTTGAACTCCTGCCATGCACACGCCGATTTCAACGCTCACCCGACGCGATTTCCTCAAGACTTCCGCGACCGCCACCGCCGCGGGCGCCTTGGCCGCCAGTTATACCGGCGTTTTCGCGGCAGCTTCGGACACGATTCGCGTGGGCCTCGTCGGCTGCGGTTCGCGCGGCACCGGGGCGGCGATGAATTGTGTCTTGTCCTCGCCCGGCGTGGAGATCACCGCGCTGGCCGACGTGTTCGAGGACAAGGCCGGCGAATGTCTGCAGCGCCTGAAAAACGACCAGGCCGGGCGCGAATGGAGTTGTTCCCAGGACTGGAAGCATTCCGCGCAAGTCAAGGCGACGCGGGACAGGTGCTTCACCGGTTTCGACGGGTACCGCGAACTGCTCAAGACAGACGTGGATCTGGTGTTGCTCGCCACGCCGCCGCACTTCCGGCCGGCGTATCTCAAGGCCGCTTTGGAAGCCGGCAAGCACGTGTTCATGGAGAAGCCCGTCGCCGTGGACCCGGTCGGCATTCGCTCGATCATCGCCTCCGCCGAACTCGCGAAACAGAAGGGCCTGGCGATCGTGGCGGGCACGCAACGCCGTCACCAGAACGCCTACACCGAGCTGATGAAACGGCTCCACGCGGGCGCCATCGGCGAAATCGTGGCGGGCGAGGCGTACTGGAACGGACCGTGCGTGCGTACCTACGGCTTTTATCACGAGCGCCAGCCGGGCTGGAGCGCAATGGAGTACATGCTCCGCAACTGGTATTTCTATTCCTGGCTCTCCGGCGATCACATCGTCGAGCAGCACGTCCACAACCTGGACGTGGTGAACTGGGCGATCGGCGCGCCACCGGTGGAAGCCGTGGGCGTGGGCGGCCGGCAATGGCGGGTGGAGCCTCAGTTTGGCAACATCTACGACCATTTCGGCATCCGTTACCGTTATGCTAACGGCGCGGTGGTGGTGAGCATGGCGCGGCAGATCAACGACACCCAGCCGCTGGTGACCGAAGGACTCATCGGCACCAAGGGCCGCGCGAGCGCGGGTCGCATCGACGGCGCGGGCGCGTGGAAGTGGGACGGCCCCAACCCAAATCCTTACGAGCAGGAACACACCGACTTAATCGCCAGCATTCGCGCGGGCAAGCCGTTGAACGAGGCACGCCGGGTGGCCGAAAGCACGCTCACCGCGATCATGGGCCGCATGGCGGCGTACACCGGGCAAGCCGTAAGCTGGGACTTCGCGTTGAAGGATTCCTAGCTCGACCTCATGCCCAAAGAGATTTTGGAGGCTGGCTACAAGCTGGGTCCCGCTCCGAAAGTGCCGCCGCCCGCGAGCGGCCGGGAAGAGTTGGTGTAGTCGCAAGCCAGTTGGCCAGCGCCGCCGCCAAGCCTGTGTGGCTCCCGAAAAACGTCGCGACGCGGTGTCAGGTTAGCGGCGTGTGACGGTTGGGGACGCGGCTGGCGCTTCGAAGTGAACGACCATTTCGCCGGGCTTGGCGAAGCCGAACCGCTCGCGGATGAGGCGTTCGGCGGCGGCGGGGTTGTTCGTGAACGCCACGATCCGGTTGCGCAGCGCATCGCCGTAAGCACGGGCGGCCGCGATCTGCCGTTCCAACTGGAGCCGCTCCGCCTGCAAATCCTGGTTGCGCTGGATTTCGGGGAGATACCAGATGCCCACCGCCAGGGCGCCGGCCACGAAAAGCAGCACCGTGACGATAGCACTAAGGCGATTCCAGACGGTCGGCGCGTTCACTGACACGTATTCAAGCACACCCGATCAGCCAGGGAAAGCGGACTTTTTATACCGCTCTTTCTATGAGCGACCGCTTCGACTCACTACAGCCAGCAAACGAGGCGGCGAACCGGAGCGCGCTAAAGCCTGGTTCAGCGCTCCGCCGACGCGCCCGTCGCGTGAGACTGAAGTCACACCAGCCGATGATTGCTGGGCTTGGGCACTTCGGGGAAGGGCAGCGGTCCTAACTCATATTTATCGGGACCCCAGCGCATCTTGGAGTTCAACGCCTGCTCCCATTCGATGGTCTGGCCACTGTAAGCCGACTCCCGGCCCATGATGCCGACAAGCGTGGACTCCGCGAGGTTCTTGGCTTCGTTGATGGGCTGGCCGGCGCGGATGCTGGCGATCAGGTCCTGGTGTTCCTGCTGGTAGGCGTTCACCTCCTGTTCGCGGAACCGCCATAACTGGCCCGTCTTCGGTTTGATCCAGGTGGCGCAATTGCTCGCGCCGTTGCTGCCGTGGACCGCCTCCTCCACCCGGCCTTCGCAATGATTCATCTGCCGCGCCTGGCTGAACATGCGCACGCCGTTCGGGTACTCGTACTCGACGGCGAAGTGGTCGTAGATGTGGCCGTGAATCGGGTATTGCCGGTCCAGCCGGCCACCCATGCCATAGGCCTTGACCGGGTGCGTGCCCATGACCCAGTTCATGATGTCGAGGTTGTGCACGTGCTGTTCCACGTAGTGGTCGCCGCCCACCCAGGTGAAATAATTCCAGTTCCGAAGCTGCCACTCCATGTCGCTCATCTGGGGCGTCTTTTCGATCACCCAGATGACGCCGCCGTTCCAATAGCAGCGCAGGTATTCGATGTCGCCGATCGCGCCGTCGTGGATGCGTTTGATGGCCTCGTTGTAGCTCTTCATGTGGCGGCGCTGGGTGCCACAGGCGATGCCGAGGTTCTTCTGCTTCGCCAGTTCGCAAGCCTCCAACAGCATCCGCACGCCGGGGCCGTCCACCGCGCCCGGTTTTTCGATGAAGATGTTCTTGCCAGCCTGGATGGCCGCCAGCGTGTGCATCGGCCGGAAATGCGGCGGCGTGGCTTGGATGACGTAATTGATGTCGGCGATGGCCAGCAGTTTCTGGTAGCCGTCGAACCCGGCGAAGCACATTTCTTCGGGAATTTGGATCGGCGGGTTCAAGTTGCGGAGCTGTTCGCGGCAACGATCGATGCGGTCCTTGAACACGTCGCAGAGCGCGACGACCTGCAGGTTTTTGTCCTTCACTTCCGCACCGGCCTTCACGTCCTCGGTGTGGTAGCCTGCGGCAGGGTATATGACGTTCGTGGCTGCGCCGAGGGCGTCCAGCAACGCGCCGGTCCCGCGCCCGCCACAGCCGATCAGGCCAATGCGAATGGGATCATCCGGCGCGGCGTGCACCGTGATGATGGATGGCAGGGCGGCGGCACCGGCGGCGGCCAGGGAGGAGCGTTTCAAGAAAGCGCGGCGATCGAGACTGTCCGCGGCGAGGAAAGCATCGGCAACGGGGTGTTTCATATGCCGACCAAGCTAGCCGAGGCGATAAGTGAGGCGAGCGCAAAATGGCGCTTTGCCCTGCACGCGGCATCGTCGGGCTTCCCATCGGGTCGGGTCTGTGCGAGCGTTCGCGAAACCTTCAATTCCGATTGTCTATGCCGCGACGAATCAGTTCCATCGCCCCCGACTGGTGGGATTACACCACGCTCGACGCCGACCTCATCGCCGCCGCGGCCCGGCTCACGCCGCGCGACCTCGCGAAGTTGTCCCGGCCGGGATTCCAGGTCGTGATGTACGACACACTCCAGGAATTCTACCTCGCCGAGGCGCTGGAATACATCAATGCCTGGCGGCAAAGCACTGCGGACAACCCGGTTGGCATCTGTGGGCCGATCGGCCCCACCGAGCAATTGCCGCTGGTGGCGCGACTCGTCAACGACCTCGATCTCGACGTGAGCAGTGCCCATTTTTGGGGCATGGACGAATGGGTCGTGGACGGCCGCGAAGCGCCAATCACCCACCCGCTTTCCTTCGCCAAGGCGGACCGCGAGCTCTGTTTCGATCGCATCCGCAAGGAACTCCGAATGCCCGACCCGAACCTGCACTTCCCCGCCGCGGACGCCACCGCCTACCGGGCCACTTGGAACGGCGGCATCCGTTGCGCGGTCATGCAAGGCGGGCAAGGCGACGTGAAACACTGGGCGTTCAACGACCCGCCGCGGCGAAAAGGCAAGTGGAAGGACGAACCGCCGCCGCCCGCGGAATACCGCAAGCTGGCCACGCGTGTTGTCGATTTGCATCCGCTGACCATCGCCCAAAACGCGCGGACCAGCGGCGGCGGTAACATTTCCCTGGTGCCCACGCAGGCCATCTCGGTGGGACCGGTCGAAACCTGGCAGGCGGAGAAGGTTTCGATCTGGCAGGCTGGCATGCACGACAACCCGTTCGGCCAGCGCCTGACGGCGTTCATGATTTCGCAGCGAATCCCCGACTCGGCGGTGCCGATGTCATTGCTCGCCGACCACCCGAACGTCCAGTTCAATTATTATCGCGGTGGTCTGGGCGCCTGCGAAGTCGAGATGCACTGAACCGACAGGTGCCTGGCGGCGGCGCGCCGGTTGGACACCAGCGCTCTCACCAAGCCGCTCAGGCCAGAACACCGCGAAGGAATTTCAGGTTGGCCTGGTAGCTCGGCAGCATCTGCGCGCCTTCGGGCACGGCACCTTCGATTTCGACCCAGCCGGCGTAGTCGATGTCGTCCATCGCTGCGCGTACCTTTTTGAAATCCACTTTTCCCAGGCCGAGCAGCGAGCCGTTTTCCTTGGCGTGGAACTCGCAGATCAAGCCCTTTTTGCCCAGCCAGCGAATCTCATCGTAGATGTTGTAGCCGCGGTCGTTCGAGTTGCACACGTCGTAATAAACCTGCACTGCCTTTGACCCGACGCGGTCGATGATCGCCACGTGTTCCGCCGCGCTCAGCCAGGATTCGATGCCGAGGATCACGCCTTTCTTCTCTGCCTTGGGCGCGACTTCCTTGAGCCGGCGAACCACCTCGTCCGTGCCCGCCGCGTCGCCGCGCAAGTCGCCGTTCCCGAAGAACGCGAGTAAGATGACCTTGCAGCCCAACGCGGCGGTCACGTCCACGCAATCGCTTACCCACTGGATCGTGCGCGGATCTTTCTTGTAGGGGATGTTGTTCAGTTCGCCAATGGCCAGCGAGGCGATGGCAAGACCGGATTTCCTGGCGGCGTCCTGGTAGGCCTGCTGCACCGCGGGCTGGCGCAGGTGCATGTCGTCCTTTTCGGTTCCGAGGCTGACTTGAACGCCGTCGAGGCCGATTTCCCTGGCCACGGCGAAGACGTCGGGCATGGCCATTTTGCCAAGGGACCAGTCGCAGGCACCGATCTTGAACGGGCGTTGCTGCGGCGCGGCAAAGAGGGGGGCGAGCGCCGGGGCGGCGGCCAAGGCGGCGGCGGTCCGGGCCGAGCGGGCGACGAAGGTGCGACGAGTCAAAGGCTGCATGAACGGGAGAATGTCACGCCCGCGCCCGGGCGCAACTGGTCTTTTCCCAGAGGTCCAGACCCCGAATTGCGCCAAAAGTTTTGTTACCCGGGAGGGGGGATAAAGGCAGGGGAAATGATTCGTTGCGCCAGAAGTGACTGTTACCGTGGCGGAATGGACAAAACCATGAGTCAGACGACCCGGAACGA
>JAKANS010000033.1 GCA_021823625.1 bacterium
GGGCGGGCTGGATGTCCAGGCCGACCCGCGGGACTGGCTATGGCTCCAAGCCAGAACCTCGGCCATCGTCAAATGACGGGCTTGATCCGCGAATCGCGATACACAACACGGGCCAGCAGGGGAAGGGCTGGGAGTTCACCTCGCCCTTGGCCATCAACGACCGCGGCTGGATCGTGGGCTGGGGCTACTTCAACGGGGCCTATGCCCGCGGGTTCATCCTGGTTCCCGCGTGCCCACCGTGTCAGCCGGCCATTTCGCGGAAGCGCGCCGGGATGAACTCCGCCTTCGAGCATTCGCGCACAGCCAGGCGGACTTGTTCGAGGATCGTCTCGACCGGCACGGGCTTGAGATAATTCACCAGCCGGCGCTTGAGCGCGTCCAAGGGTGCGAGGTTTTCGGTGAGGATTTCGCGCTTCAGGTCACTTAGCAATGCATCCACTTCGCCGGGAGTGAGCAGGTCAGGAATCGACGCCTTCATTTCGGCCAGGCGCTCGGCCGGCAGGTCGAGCTGGTGGACGCGGGCGATCGCCGCCAGGAGGGCCGCGCCTTCGTCGGGCGTGGTGGTTGGGAACAGCGGAATCTTGAGGTCCACGCGGCCCGGCCGCTTGAGATCGACTTCCACGAGGTCCGGCCGGCTGGTGGCGAGAATCCAGACGATGCGCCCGCGGTTCTCCTTGTTGCTCATTTCCTGGGCGATCATCGAGTAGATGCGTCCGGAGACTTCCGGTTCGCCGCCGCTCGAATCGCGTTTGCCCAGGGCCTGGTCCGCCTCGTCGATGAACACGTAGCACTGGCCCAGCGCCTTGAGCGTGCGGAAGATTTTCTCCAGGTTGCCCTCGGTGCTGCCGTACCACTTGTCGCGGAAATTCTTCAACACCACCACCGGCACGCCCGCCTCGCCGGCGAGGCATTTTACCATGAACGTCTTCCCGGTGCCGACCGGGCCGGAGATCAGGTAGCCCATCGGGATGAGGTCGAATTGGTTCTGCCGCCAGAGCGCGATGTTTTGACGCAAATGTTTCTTCAACGCCTCCTGGCCGTGAACGGCGTCGAGGTTCAGCTTCGGCGGGATGAACTCGATCAGGCCCGGACACTCCTGCTCGATCAACTCCGCCTTCAGCGGTGCGACGTCATCAGCGGCGATGGCTTCGCGTTTGTGTTCCTTGAACTTGACCAGGTTCAACAGACCGTTCCGCGAAATGCCGGTGAACTGGCGGCTGAAGTAATCCAGCTCGCCGCCAATGCCACCCAGCGCCGCGGGATGACTGGCCTGCAGGTCGCGCAGCGTGTCCCGGATTTCGGCTTCGGCCGGCAGCGGCACCTCGACGTGCGCCGCGAACGGATTGTGCCGCAGCAGCGGGTGCAGCTCGTTGAAGTTCTCCGTGAGGATGAAGGTCGCGATGTCGTGCTCGACCAGCAAGCGCTCGCGCGTCCACTCGCGGATCAGGAAGGCCGTGGCGTTCGTGTCCGAGTACAGGCTCTCGTCGGGGACAAAGAGCTGGGCGTCCTTGAGGATCACCCCCACGCGGACGCGGGTCTGGCCGAGGCGGGCGACGTTCGCGCAGAAGCGCAGGTAGTACGTGATCAACTCCACGGAGGGGCGGGCGGCCTTGCCGGCCACCTCCGTTTTTTCGTTCCAGCGTCCAAAGATGTCACCGCCGCGCTCGACCCGCAGGCCATTGCCGATGTCATACGTGAGCACCACCTGATAGCGCGGGATGACCGCCTGCTGGAGAAAGTCCGCCAGACTGCCGAGCGCCGGCTTGTCCTGGAATTGGACCGGGAACGAGTCGTGGACGTTGCCGGAAAGAATGAACTGGGTGTGCGCCTGGCTGTTGAAGCCATCCACGATTTGCTGCGCCCAGGCAGGGAGGGCAGTCGAGCCATTGGCGGCTAGTTGAGGAGAGTCGTTCATCGGTCAAAGGAACGGGATCGGGGTCGTGCCACGCCGCATGCAAGGCGGAGTTTCAAACGAAACTCTCTTCGGGGGGGCGAGACTCTGTCGAGCCCAGCCTTTGCACGCGTATCGGATTGCCGGGCTTGACGGAGTCTCGCCCCACCTGCCAATGCCGTCGGTCGCAAACCGCGTCTTCCGGTGAATCCGCGCGGAGAAACTGCTCGTAGCTGGCGGTCCGCCACTCTGCGCCATCGGTTTCCTCGTCGATGAGGACAATGACCCGGGCTTTGCCGCGCGCTGGCAGTTGTCCTACCACCTCCTTCGGCATGCGCAGAAGCTCGGTGCCGCTCAACTCCGTTGTAAATTCTACGGCATTCATGTCATAACCCTAAGCGAGCATCGGAAGGTGGGCAACGGTCCACCGGCCGGGTGCGCTGTGGATTCAGTCACGCGGCTAAGTCTTCGTCGCCTCCGGCGCCGGGCCGATGGCTTCCTTGCCAGCCGAGGTCGGCGCCGTGGGTGTGGACGGCTCGAGCGCGATGCCAGCCTGGGCGGCGAACTCGGCCAGCGCGGCATCGGCCAGCGCCTTTTGCTCCGCTTCCTTCACTTCGACTTCCGCCATGTTCATGCTGTCCCGGGCCACGCGCGCGCGGCCGGCGGCCTTGGTGCGCTCTTCCTCGACGATGTCGTGCAGGCGGTTGAGCGTGTCGCCGCTGGACCCGATCTGGCCGATCATGCCCGACGCCATCTCGGTCAACTCGGCGGTGGCCTTCTTGACCTTCATGTCATCGATGGCGTACCGGAGCGACTGAATCTTGGTCTGCGCCGCCTTCACCGCCACGTCGCGGGCGCGGAGCAACTCCTGGTAGGTCTGCTCGGCCTGTTTGGCCTGCGCCCGGTTCTCCTCCAACTCGCGCCGCACGGTCTGGAGGCGCAGGGCGTACTGGGCGGCGGTGTCCTTGTTGCCGACCTTCAGGTTGGCCATGGCCTTGGCGGACAGGTCGCGCTCTTCGGTTTCCTGCCGGCGGATCTGGGAAACGAGTTTCTCGCAGAGGCCACCGTGGGCGGCGAGGCCCTGATTGTAGTTGGCGATTTGTCTGCGGAGGTTTTCTTTCTCGACTTCGAGGAGCGCCTCGGGGTTTTGCTTCTCCAAGCCCGAGACGAACAGGCTGAAGAAGCCGCGGATCAGGTTGGCGATGCGTTTGAACATAGCGTGGATCGTTTAGCAATTTCCCGGACCACCGCAAAGGCAAAAGCGCCAACGCGGGGCAGACGAACTGGCGGACAGCCTAGCGCGCCGGGCGCCGCCCAAAACTGTAAAGTGCCGTGGGAATTGTAAGAAACGGGCCGCACGGTGCCGTCAGCGCCGCGGAACCCTCCAGGCCGGTTGCCCCAATCCACAACCGGGTGTGCGCGTCCGCGCAGCACTACGGCCCCCAAGGATCGTCGCCGGCATCGAGCGAGGACGTGCGTTGGGCCATCCACCAAATGTCCTTCTGGTTGGCGACGCGGCCATTGTTCAGCTTGCTCAGGTCGGTGGTTTTCGCGCCGAGCCCGGTGGGCCCGTTGGAGCTTGGGTCAATCCAGCGGTGTATCTCCGCATGGCCGTCCACGAACGACAGGGCGCCCGCGTTGTTGTGAAACCCGGCCGGGTAATCCACCCAGCCCTGGCTGCGCGTGTCGGCGAAGTTGTTGGGCATCCGGAAGCCAAAGCCGCCGTCGTTGATGCTGGCCGGGTGTTCGTCGATGAAGACCCAAAGCATCGAGGGCGAAGGCCGCGTCACGTCCGCGTCGCGCGCATAGACGCGCCATTTGCCGCCGGGATTGGTGGCCGAACCGCCCAGCAGCGCGGAGTCCAGCCAATAGCCAAGCGTCGGGCTCTTGCCGTCGGACCAGGTGCCCACCGCCTGGCTGGCCGCGATGCTGCGGATGCGGCGGACGGTGCCGACGTTCGGCCGCTTCACGGTGGTCCAGTCCGCGGGGCATTGATAAATGCCCGGGGCTTGTGTGTACGGCCCGAGCACGGCCCGCCGGGGATCGAGCAACGACTGGGGATCCCAGTTGTCCGCGTTGGCGCCGTTGAAATCCAGCACGCCGCGCACCCAGCCGTCGCCGCCGTAGGTATTCGGGAAAAACGTTCCGTTGTAGTCGTCGGTGTAAAGCCGAAACGCGAGCATGACCTGCTTCATATTGGACATGCATTTCACGCCCTGCGCCTTGGTCTTGGCGCGGGCCAGCGCCGGCAACAACATGCCTGCCAGGATCGCGATGATCGCGATCACCACCAGCAGTTCGATCAGGGTAAAGCCGGGGCGGGAGGCGGAGCAATGCTTGCGGCTTTTGACCAGGGCAACTCGGGGTTTCATGGAGTTACTGGTACTCGCTCGCCGCCGAATTGCCAAGCACGGACCGGCTTTGCGCCACGCCCGCGCGCTCAATGTCGGTCACGGCAGGTCAAGGTCGGCCGGCTTGATGTGCTTGATGAACTTGCCGAAGCCGAAATAGCTCGGCTTGAACTCGCGCACCGGCGTGGCATCGGCCTTCGCAGGCACGTCCAGACCGGTCAGCCAGTAGCACGCGTTCACCAGCAGACGGCGCAGATCCTCGCTCTGCAAATCGATCGCGGCGCCAATCGTCGAGGTCAACGCGCGCGAGGTTTTGCCGTTTGGCCAGGTGTAATCGCGGATCCAGACCAGCGGCATGATGGACTTGGCCCAGTTCGGCGCATCGTCCGGCTTCATGCCCTTCAACACCAGGCCGTGGATGAGGATTGTGTCCGTCGGCTGGAGGTGGATCACCGTGTACACGTCCGTCGGCCCCCAGATGTCCCGCACGCCGCGCAGGACGGGGTGTTGTTCATGGGTGCCGTCGATCAAGCCGCGCGTGCTTTCGCTGCCGTGCGCGCCGTGGTGGTTCACCCAGGTTTCGCCCAGCACCTGCTGGCCAAAGCCGCCGGGCCAGGCCTTGCTGGTGTAATCCCATTTCGCGAACGGGCTCTGCTTGTTCCGCGTGTAATTGAAGGAATGCGTCGCCGTGCGCAAGGCGATGATGGGCTTGCCCGCCTGAAGGTAATTCGCCAAATGCGCCAGGTCAGCGTCCGGCAGTTCGCGGAAGCGGAACTGGCAAACCACGAGATCGGCCGTGTCGAGCAGGTGCATCCCGGGCACGTTGGTCTGATTCAACGGGTCGATGGTGCCGTCGGCCGGGTTCACCGAGAACAGCACGGTGCATTTGAAGCCGTGGCGCTGCGACAGGATGCCCGCCAGCATCGGCAGACCTTCCTCGGAGCGGTACTCCTCGTCACCGGCGAGGAAGACGATGTGTTTGCCGCGGCCCGGACCGTCCTTGGGGGCGAACGTGGCCCAGTCGGCGGCGTTGGCGAACAGCGAAGCAGCGCACACGGCGGCAAGGGTCAAAAGGTGTTTCATGGCGACAGTGTGGCGAAGGCCTCGTTCGGTGGCGACACCAAATCAAGGCGAACGCCGAAGCGGTCGCCTGCGGCTGCCTTTGCGGGGCTGTCAGAGTTCTTCGAATCCCGTCAGCCCGCGACGATGGTTGTCGTCATCATGGCTCGGTCGCGCGGAAGAACTGCATTGCGTTGGTCGGGGCGAACGGCAGGCTCTTGAATGTTGACTCCAACGTGGCATTGCCAAACGGCGTCCAGTCTGCCGGCGGCGTCAGGCTGGGCGCCGAGTCAATCCGGTACGTGACTCCGGGTTGCCCGAACACCGTGAGCTGCGGCTGCAACCCGCCATCGGCCCAGAGGACAGGCGCGTTGCCGAGGGCAATGACCCAACCACTGACAGCTTGGGTGCGATCCAGCACGAAGCTCCCGGCCCGGCCGGTCAGATCGCTCGCCGTCAATGGCAGGATGGCGGAGCTGGTGCCCGGCGCGGCGTTGAACGCCAGGTCGGCCAACACGCGCTCCGTGCGCGCCGAACCGCCGGCCAGCGTGAAGGCAATTTGTACCTCGCCATCCGCCCCCGGCAGCAGCGACGCGGTCAGCACATCGGCGTCGAGCGACTCGAGCTGCAGGTTCAGCAGTCGATCGGTCGGACTCCGCAGCGTGAAAGCGATCTCCGTGACATCGGGATCAGAAACCAGCTCGAGCGGCACGCTGGCCCAGGCGCCGTTCAAGACGTTGGTATGGCCGACCAAGAGCGTGGCCTGCGCCGCCGTGCCGCGGACGACCACCGTGAAGGCCTGGCTGGCGCTCATGGGCGGCACGCCGTCGTCGGTCACGCGAACGGTCACGAGGTTGGTGCTGGGACCTTGATCGTTTGCAGGACGCCACGAAAACAGGCCGGTCACGGCATCGATGTTTGCCCCGGCGGGCGCACCGGAACCGAGGCTGAACCGCAGGTTCTGCGGCGGCAGGTCGTTGTCGCCCGCCGTCGCGGTGAAGTAGAACAGCGCGCCGACCTTCGCCTTGCCATTGGCGATCGCATCCAGATGGGGCGGCGTGTTGACCGCCCGCACGATCGTCTGCACCGAGTTGGTGGCGCTCTGCGCCGGCGAGGCGCTGTCGGCGACGCGCACCTGGATCACGTTCGTCGTGCCGCTGTCGGCCGGGCCGGTGTGCCAGGTGATGCCGCCGGAAACCGGGTTGATCAGCACACCAGCAGGGGTGCCGGCAAGGAGCGCGAACGCGTACGGCGGCGTGCCACCTTGCGCCTGCGCGTAGAGGTTGAGCGTGTCGCCGGCATTGAGTTCCTTGGCGGTGCCCAGCGTAAGCGTCAGCGGCGGGATCACCGCGTTGACGGTCGTTTGCGCCTGTGCCGCGGAGGGCGTGGGCTGGACGTTGCCCGCCTGGTCGGTGGCGACGCAATAGAACGCGTAGCTTGCGCCCGCCTGACCTTCATAGACCGAGCCGTTGAGCGTGGTCGGTCCGAGCCATTTGGTGAACGCCCCGCCATTGACGGAGACGTAAACGTCAAAGAAGGCCACGCCGGAAAGGTCGTCACTGCCGCTCCAAGAAATCGCGAATCGGGCCGGGCTGCTGGCGGGCAGCGCGGCGATGGCGCTGGCGGGCGGCGTGGTGTCGGTCGGCGGCGGGGTGATCGTGCCGAAGACCAGGGTGTAGGCTCCGGCGCTGTTGTAATCGAGCAGGTGGATTTGGTTGGTCCAAGTCGGGCGGGTGGCGCCGCCGACGATCGCGCGGTCGGTCGTCCAGACGTTCGTGCCGAGGGCGATTTCCGTGCCGTCCTGCCGGAGCACGTCCTGGAGCGCGTACCGGCTCGGGTCGGCTGGGTTGAGCAGGCGGAAGTACGTCCAGCCGGCGGGCGCGTTCGCGGTGAGGGTGAGGCGGTTGGTGGTGGCGAGGTCGCCGCTGAAGCCGCCATTCGTGACCACATTGACGGTGTTGGTGCTGCCGTCGCTCAAATAGAGCGTGTCCGGCAGATGATTCACGTCGGGGTGATCGGCCACGAGGAAGTCCGGCCGGCCATCCTCGAAGGAACGGTCGGCGTTCACGATGTGGTTGAGTTCGTGCACCTCAACGCTGCGAATGAGCGAAAGGCGTTTCAGCCCGAGCCCGTCCACTTGTTGGAACGAGGCGGAGAAGTTCGTGAAACTACCCTGGACGGAGGAGGTGAAGAGCCAGCGCGCGAGCCGGTTGGTGCCGGGGTCGATGTCGCCCAAGTTCACGTCCAGCGCCGGCGAGAGGGATCGATTCTCGATCTGGGTGCCGATGGTCTTGAAGTCCACGAGCAGGCCCTTGGCGTTGTCCACGATCTGCGGCTTGCCGGAGCTGATTTGCAGGCTGCGGGCGGTGCCGTAGCCGACGTTCAATACCTGCATGGCCAGCGAATATGGCAGGCTGGGTTCGATTTCCGGCGTGAACGGATCGTCGGCGAACACGTCGCGCTGGTGGAAATACTTCACGATCAGTTCCGGCTGCGGGAACACCTGGATGGGCGCGGGCGCCAGCGGTACCGTGACCTGGGTGCCGTCCTGCACGTAACTCAGCGTGCCGCCCACGAGGTACAGGGTGGAGCCGGTCGTCGGCGCCGCGTCCAGCGTGGGCATGAGAATCCAGGTGGCAATGCCGGTGGTCTGACCCGCCAGCGTGCCGGTGCCATCGACGGCGTTGAAGCCGGAAACCTCCGGCGAGCGGACACCGAAGAGTGCGTTGGCCGAAGAGGCGTCCGCTGCCTTGAGGTCGAGATTGACCAGGACGTTTTGGAGCGCGGACGCGGTGTCGTTTTCCAATTCGAGCGTGGCCTTGAACGCATCGCGGGTGAGCACGGCGCGCTGGTCGAGACGAATGGTAACCTTGGCGCAAACGGCGTTCGTGGACGGGAGGTCATCGGTCGGCCGCACGTTCCGGCTGGCGGGCGCGATGAGGCCACGCGGGAAGCGGGCCAGCATGGCCGGACGCGTGGTGTTGCAGACGAAGTGGAAGCCCGGCGGCGCGCCATAGCTGAAGGTCGGCATGTCCGGCGACGCGAGATCGCCCACGTCGAAGGTGCTGGTCGGCGTGCTCGTACCGGGCGCGTTCGGTTCGAGGTGATAGACCTGGTTGTAGAGCGAGACGACGTCGCAGCCCGTCGAGTCGAAGATGTACACGGCGGTGGACTTGTCCACGACGTTCGGGCCGCACAAGTAATCCCAGAGCATCCCGGCGGTGACGTCGCATTGGCCGGTCAAGTAGCTCGCCGGCCGCACGCGCCCCATCAAACCCGGCGCCGGCAGGCGCTCCACGAGCACCGGCACGGTGATCGAGCTGTTCGCGTTCAGCGTGCCGATGTCGGTGATGAGCGGCGTGAACCGGAGGCGATCGGTGGACGGGATGTGCAGGCGGACGTGGTTGGCGGCGATCAGACCGTGATTGGCCAGCGTGAGCGTGAACTGAAACTCGGTGCCCGGGTATTGCGACAAATCGACCGACGCGGGGCTCACCGTCACCACCGGCACGGGCACCTGCGTTTCAAAGGTGCTTTCCACCGTGATCTTGTACTCGTCCTCAACCGTCGTCGGGATGACGGTGAACGTGTAATGCACCGTCTCGCGCGGCAGGAAAGCCACAACGTTGGTCGTCATGCCGGCAGCGACGAAGGCGGACTGCTTGAACGGTTCGTGGCCATCCGCCTTCACGTTCACGATGTAGAACGCCTCGGTGAGATTGCTGAACAACACCGAGCCGTCGGCGCCGGTGACGTTGGTCACGACCGGCGTGCCGCTGAGCGCCTCGTTGAGCACGATCAACGCGTTGGTGACGCGCGGTGAGCCGGCGGCGAAGTAGGTGTATTCGTCCTCGGCCGTCAGCGAGAGGTTCCCGCGACCATCCGAAATGGCGCGGTAGTTGAACGGCACGGAGAGGGTGGCATTCGTGGCGTTCGCGACCAGCGTGCCGCGGTAATCGCCCAGCGGCAGGTCCGCCGGTGGCGTGAACAGCACGGTGACCACGGTGTTCGATCCGGGCGCGAGCGTGTCGAGGTGCGCGGGTGAACTGATCGAGAGCCAGGGCAGGTTCGGCGCGAGCAGGTCCACTGGGCCCGTCTCGGCGCCGCCGTTGTTCACCAGGGTAAACGTGACGATGGTCTGGCGGCCGCGGAGCATCGCGCCGTTCAACGCGCTGGGCGTGGCGGCCAGTTGCGGCAACAATAACTGCTGGCGCACGCGGAACGTGACCGTGTTGGTCACGCCCTCGTCGCTGCTGACGCGAAGCACCACCCCGCTTTCGGCCGCGCTGGTGTCGAGCGCCGTGACGGCGTAGCCGAGCGTGATCTCGCCATCGCCCTCCAGGCGGTTGGTGCTGAGGTTCGCCGTAACGGCGAGGCTGGGATGGTTCGTCACCACCTGGACGCTCAGGCCGGTCAGGGGCACCTCGCTGAGATTCGCAATTTGGGTCGTGCCGCTCACGCTGCTGTCCTGCGTGACCTGGACCAAGCCGATCGGCGCGATCTGCATGCCGAGCAGGATGAACTGGTCCTGCGCCGCGGGCATGGGCTGGCCCGGGAACGCGGCGGCGACCAAATAATGGCCCGCTTCGGTAGGCAACGGCTCGAAGACACTGGTGAAGTTGCCATTGGCATCCGTCAACGCCTCGAACGAGCGCTGGATGCCGCGGACCGCGAGGTACACCGTCACCGGCACGTTCGCTGCCGGCTGGCCGGTGCCGCCCAAGGTGGCTGAGCCATGCAGCGGAATGGGCGTGCCCGCCACCGCCTGGTGAACGTCCGCGGCGACCGTGGCCAGGTACGCGGGCTGGACGTTCACCGGGGCGGAAGACACGAGCGTGTTGTTGTCTTCCAGCAGTTCGACCACTTCGTTGTTCGCGTCAGCGGTGACGATTACCCACCGGTTCCCCGGATTGTCCGGCAGGCGAACGTTGGCGGTGAGGTCCACGAACTGGCCGGCCGGCAACGTGCCCGAAAACGGCACCTGCGCGGCCAGCGTGCCAGTGCCGGCCAGGGCCTGGCTGGACAAAAACACGCGCTGCGCAGAAGCGTTCGTGAGCGGTGCGAAGCCGCGGTTCTCTAGGCGGAAGGTGACCGCCAGGTTGCCGGCGGTAACGCCATTTGTCGCCAACGTGATCCGGCTGACGACCAAGTCGGGCAGCTTGCTGTCGGTGACGATGAGCGTGGCGTTGCCGGCAGTGAATCCGGCCGCCGAAGCGGTGAGCGTCACGGATCGGTTACCGGGGACGTTGTTCGACAAGGAGGTAACATTGAAGGCGGCCGAGGCGGCGCCGTTCGGAATGGTCACGGTGGGCGGCACGACGGCGGAGGTGACGTCGCTTGAGGCGAGCGAGACGAGGAGGCTGCTCGTCGAAGCGGTGTTCCGGCTCACGGTGGCCGTGGTGGCCGGATCGAGGCCTTCGCGAACCGCCGCGGTGGCGAGGGTCAGGAACAGCGCCGGGCCGTTGGCCTCGGTCACGGTGAGCACGGCGGGCGGAATCGAGGCGATGGGCTGGCCGTTGTAGTCGGACAGGATCGAGCCGCCGATCGCCGCCACCCGGTCGCCGGCAACGACGCCGTCGTTCACCGCCGCGACCGGGAAGCTGGCCGAGGCCTGGTTGGCGGGGATGGTGACGCCGGCCGGCACGAGAGCCGCGGCCGGATTGGCGGAAACGATGGCGAGGTGCAACGCCCGCGGACTGACCGGCGACCGCGTGACGGTGGCGCTGGTGGCGTTCGGGCCGGCAGCTTCGCTCACGACGGCCGAGGCTAGCGAGAGGGTGACAGCCGGCAGGGCGACATCTTGGACGGTGACGTTCCTGGCAGCCGCGACGAAGTCCGGCGCGCTGACGTTCACGGAAAAAACGTTCGTGCCTTCCACCATCTGGTTCTGCACGGCGAGGACGTCGAACGTGGCCGAGGCTACGCCGGGCGGCAGGGTGAGCGTGCCTTGCGCCGCCAGACGCGAACTGTCACCGGTGCGGATTTGAATCACCAGCGGCACGGCACCGGCGGGCGCACGCGTGACGGTGGCGACAAGGCTTTCGCCTTTAACGAGCCGGTTCGTGGACAACGACAGGTTCAGTGCCGGGGCGAGGTTCGCCACGTCGAGCACGCTGAGGTTGTTGGTCTCGGCATCGAGGCCTGGCAGGTACTCGAACACGTCGTTGTTGTGGTCGGTGGTAACGGCGATTTCGATCTGGCCATAGACATCGCCGGTGTTCGGCAGCGTAAACGCCAGCGAGCGGGCGCGGCTCTCGCCCGCGACGAGCGGGCCGGCGAGGTCGTTGGTAACGCCGGCGAACAGGCTGCGGCCGAGCGTGAGGTTGCGGACGGTGATCGACTCAGCCCACGGCCCCACGGCCACGACCGGTCCCGCATTCGTGGTGAGCCAGGAGAGGCGGACGGTTGCACCCGGCGCCCAGTCGCCTGGCGGATTAGCGGCGAGCCCCAAAACGCGGAGGTCGGGATAGGACGCGAGGCTGACGGTGAGACTGGCAGTGGCGGAGTTGTTCGCCTCGGCGGTGCCGTCGTCGTTGGCCTCGGCGACGTTATTCAAGGCGTCGGTGACGACCGCGATCTCCAGCGTGCCAGCCGCCGCCGGACCGTTGGGGAGCGTAACCACGAGCGACCGCGGCAACGCGCCACCCGCGGGAAGCGGGCCGTTGACCGAAACGTCGTTGAACAGTACGCGGTTGACCAGGAGCGTGCCGGTGGCCGGGTTGCGGAGGGTGACGCGATCGGTGAAGGAGCCGTTGGCGGTGGCCTTGCCGGGGTTGCGGTCGGTCCAGTTCACGGTGAGCGATTGGCCCGTGAACAGTCCGCTGGCGGGCGACGTGCGGAGGTCGGTCGCGATCAAATCCGGCACGGTGAGCGTTGGAAAAAGCGCGATGGGTGGCGAAGGCGCTTGCGGCACCAGGTTGAAACGGACGGTGCCGGCCCCGCCCGTGTCGGCCGGCTGGCCTTGAATCGCGAGCGTGTAAGCGCCGGTTTGCGGCACGGCGAAGGTGTCGGCATCGGTTGGGTAATTGTTGCGTAAGACGACCTGGCCGACTGGCGTAACGAGCACAGCATTCGGCGGGGCGCTGTAACCGTCACGGCCGAGCCATTGGAAATAGAACTTGTCGCCGGCAGTGGCGGTAAAGCGGAACAAGGCCGTGGCGTTGCCGGAGGCCACCTGGCCGGTGACTGGTTCGCCGGGCGTAAACGGCGTAGCGGTGGCGAAATCCAGCAGGCGGAAGCGGAAGCTGTTCGTCGCGGTGTCGTTCAGGTCGAGCGTGAGCGTGTAATCGCCCGCGGGCAGATCCACCCACGGCGTCGCGTCGTAGTAATCCGAAGTCCAGTACGTGCTGGCCTGATTCACCACCACGCCCGGTGGCCCGGTGATCGACCAGAGGCCGTCGTTCGCATCCAGCGTGTCGAACTGGAGCCGCGTCGGCGCCGCCAGCGTGAAGGCGTAAAGCTGCCGTTGTCCGGGCGAAGTGATCGCGCCAGTCACCGTCGCCCCCAGCGCCAGGCTGTGGCTGCCGTCCGTCACCGGCAGGAACGCGAAGCGGCAACTCCCGGACGCGGCGTCGTCGTCCGGCCGGCTGCTCAGATACCACACGTAGCGTCCGGTTTCCGGCAGGGTGAACGGACCATCCGCGCTGGTTACATAGTCGCTGATAACTTGATTCCCGGAGGGCGCGTAGAGCCAGCCGCGCGGCGTCTGCTGGAAACCGGTTGAGTCGTGGCCGTCGAAGAAAAGCCGATCACCGGCAACGCCGTTGAAGGCGTACAAGACCGTCGCGTTGGCCGGCGTGTTGGTGGTGGAAACCTCGGTGCCGACGGTGATCGGCGAAGCGCTGGCAAAATCGAGCACGCGGAAGCTGAAAGGCGTGGTGGTCGCCTGGTCGGCGTCGATCGTCAGCGTGTAATCGCCCGGCGGACAGTCGGCGAACTTCTGACCGTACATATCCGCGTAGTAGAACTGCGTCCGGTTGAAGACGGTGCCGGTGGGGCCTGCGAGCGTGAAGTAAACGTTTGCGTTCGTCAGCGCGTCGAAGCTCAGGCGTGCCGGGCTGTTCAGCGTGAACGTGTAGAACTGTTTCTGGCCGGGCGACTCGAGGGCGCCGTTCACCGTCTCACCCAGCGCCAGCGCGTTGGTCGCATAGATCACCGGCAGGAAGGCGAAACGGTACGTGCCCGAGGCCGCGTTGTCGTCCGGTCGCGAACTAAAGCACCACACATAGCGGCCGGCCTGCGGCAGGGTGAACGGCCCGTAGGTTGCGGAGGCGTAAGCGCTCATGACCACGTCGCCGTAAGGCGACCACAGCCAGCCGCGCGGCTGTTGCTGAAATCCAGACCAGGCGCGGCCGTCGAAGAACAACCGGTCGCCGGCATTGCCGTTGAAGGCGAAAAGCGCCGTGGCGTTGGCCGGAATCGTGGTGCCGGAAACCTCGGTTCCAGGCACCAAGGCGGCGGCGCCGGCGGCGTCGAGCACCCGGAAGCTGAAAGCCGTCGTTACACCGGCGTCCGCCTCGAGGGTGACTTGATAATCGCCGGCCGGACACGCGATCAACTTCTGACTCGCGTTGTAATCCAAGTAATAAAAACCGACGCGGTTGAGGAGCTTGCCGGTCGGGCCGGTGAGGGTGACGTAAGCATTGGCGTTGGTGAGGGCATCGAAACTGAGCCAGGCGGGGCTGGCGAGCGTGAAGGTGTAATTCTGCTTCTGACCGGCGGTGGCGATCGCCCCGTTGACCGTGTCCCCGACTGTCAGGGGCGTGCCGGCGAATGGCGTGGGTGGCGTGTTGCCTTGCGGAACCGTTTTGAACGAGTAGGCCAGCGGCGTGGTTTGGTTGATGTCGCCTTCGATCAACAAGGTGTACGTGCCGTCAAAGGCCAGCGTTTGTCCGGGCTGCGCAGTGGAGAAATACGACCGGAAGACGGATTGACCGTACGGGTCCAGCAGCGTCCAGAAAGCGTTGGCCGAGGTCCCGGTCAGGGGCGTGAAGGAGACTTGGTCGCCGGCCACCGCGGTGAAGCGGTAGGTGTCGGTGCGAGTGGCGGGGTCCAACGTGCCTGTAACCGTCGAGCCTGGTGTCAGCGGGGTGGCCGCGCCGAGGTCGAGCAAACGGAAGGCGAAACCGCCGGTGGCGTCGCCGGCGCCGGTGATCGTGAGGACGTAATCGCCGGCGGGCAGCGAGAGCCAGCTCACGGCGCGGTAGCCATCCGAACTACTCAGCGCACGGTGGTCCACAAGCCTGCCCGGCGGGCCATCCAGGGTCCATTGCAGCGAAGGCGCCGGCGCCAACGCGTCGAAAACCACGCGCGTGTCGGCTGGCAGGCTGAGCGTGTAGCGCTGGGCCTGGCCCGGCGGGGTCAGGCTGCCATTGATGGTGGAACCGAGCGCCAGCATTTGGCTGCCATCGTGGTCGCGGACGATTTGGAAGGAGTAATTCACGTTTCCCGTTGCCGTGACATCACCCTCTACGAGGAGGGTGTAGGTGCCAGCGAAGGCGAGGGTGAACGGGCCTTGGTCGGCACTCAGGTAGTTGGCGAACAGCACCTGGCCGTACGGATCGAGCAACCGCCAGTACGCGCTGCCGGTGCTGGCGTTGGTCGCATCGAAAAAGAGCTTCGCGCCGGCTTCCTCAGTGAACTTGAGGATGTCGGTTGAGTTCGCAGGCGTAAGCGTGCGCGCGATCGGCGTGTCGGTGGCGATGGCCGTGGCGGCGGCGAAGTCGAGCAGGCGAAAGGCGTAGCCGCCGGTGAAATCGTTGTTGGCGTCGATGGTGAGTGTGTAATCGCCCGGCGTGAGCAGGAGCGGCAGGAAGCCGCGGAAGCCGTCGCTGGAGTTCAAGCCGCGGCGGTCCACCAACCGGCCCGCCGGCCCGTCAAGGGTCCACGTGATTTGGGATTGGTTGGTGAGCGAATCGAAATAGAGCTGGTTCGTGGCAGCCAGCGAGAACGTATAAACCTGTACCTGCCCCGGCAGGGCAATGGCCCCGTTCATTGAGGCGCCAAGCGTCAGCGGCTGGGTGCCGTCATGCTCAGTAACCACGCGGATCGAGTAGTTGTCCGAGCCGGTTTCGCTCACGTCGCCTTCGACGAAAAGGGTGTAAGCGCCGGCGTTCGCGAAGGTGACCGGTCCCTGATCGGTGCTCAGGTAACCGGCGAAAACCACCTGGTTGAATCGATCGACGAGCCGCCAGTAGGCGTTGCCGCGAGCGCCGCCCGCAGTGTCGAAGAAGAGCCGCGCGCCGGCGGGAATGTTGAGGCTCAGAACGGCGGTCGAGTTGGCTGGATTCAGCGAGCCAGCCACGTCGGTGTCGGTGGCGATGGGCGCCGCCTTGGCGAGATCCAGCAAGCGGAACGAATAACCCGGCGTGAGCTCCCCATTGGCGGCCACGGCCAGCGTATACTCACCCGCGGCCAGATCGAGGAACGAGAATCCTCGATCGCCGTCGCAGTCCCGGAAGTTGCGCCGATCGACCTCCCGGCCGGCGGGACCGTCGAGCGTCCAGTTGACCTGGACCTGGTTGGTGAGCGAGTCGAAATAGACCCGCGCGGGTTGCGCCAGCGAAAAAGTGTAGCGCTGGATCTGCCCCGGCTGGCCGATGTTGCCGCTGACCGTCGTGCCCAAGACCAGTGCCTGCGAGCCGTCGGTCACCGGCAACACCACAAACGAGTAGTTCACCGGCGCGGTGTCGTAGATGCCGCCTTCGATCAACAGCGTGTAGGTGCCCGGAACGGTGAAGCTGAAGGGGCCTTGGTCGTTGTTGAGGTAGGTGCTGAAGACGATTTCGCCGTTCGGATCCGCCAACCGCCACATCGGACTGCCCGGAAAACCGCCCGGCGATTTGAAGAACAACCGCTCGCCCGCGGAGATGCTGAGCCGGTGGCCGGTCGTCGCGTTGGCCGGCGTCAACGTGCCGGCAACGTCCGTGCCGGGCGAGATCGGCGACGCACTGGCGAAATCGAACAAGCGGAACGCGTAGCCGCCGGCATAGCTGCTGTTTCCCGTGACGCTCAACGCATAGTCGCCCGGCGGCAGGGACAGCACCGTGGCGTTGGCGGCGTAATCCGAGTCGCGGAAGCTGCTGCGCGGCACCACCTGGCCAAAAGGCCCGTCGAGGCTCCAGAAAATCTGATAGACGTTCGTCCGCGAGTCGAACACCGCGGTCGCTGCCTGCGTGAGTGTGAAGCGATGCACGTTCGTCGTGTTCGCCGCGAGCGTGCCGGCGACCAAGTCACCCAGGTTGAAGGCTGTTCCGGCTGGTAGCGTAGGCGGTGTGTTGCCTTGCGTGCTCAAAGCGAAAGCGCAGTTGCCCGCCCCGGCGTTCGAAAAATAGCCTTCCAGCAACAGCGTCCAGGTGCCGGTGCCCAGAAGCGTGATCGCCGGTGAATTTGGGGAGCTCGAACTGTAGGTCACCTGCCCCAGCGGATTCACCAGCCGCCACGAGAAGTTCGCGAGATTCGTCCGGGACACTGCCTGAAACTGCACGGCGTCACCGGAATTCGCCGGGAACTGCCACTGCCAGGTGCGGTTGGCCGGGGTGAAATCCACATAGTTCGTCGCGCCCAGCGTGAGCAGCGGGGCATCGGCGAGATTGATGAAGTTGAACCCGTAGCTGTTCGTGGCGGCACCGACGATGTCCACGCTCAAGGTGTAATCGCCGGGAACCAGGTTCAGCACCGCGTTTCCATCGCTGATGCCCCAGGAATCTGAGCTCCCGAATCCACGCGCGTTCACCACCGTCCCTTCCGGCCCACTCAGCGTCCAGCGCGTGTCCGCGGGCGCGTACAACGCGTCGAAGTAAAATCGTTGCGGCGTGGGCAGACTGAAAACGTACGTGTCCTGCCGGCCCGGCGTGCCGATGGTGCCCACCGTTCCCACGAGGGCGAGGACCGACGCGGAAGCGGTTTGCGGCCCGGCCAACGATGGCGACTGGCTGGCCGCCGTGGCGGTGATCGTCAGAAAAGCCGCATTCGTGGGCACGACCGTCACGGTCAGCGTGGCCGAATCGCCAACGGCCAGGTTACCGAAGTTGCCGATCACGCTGCCATCGGCGGCCACCGACGCGCTGCCGCGGCTGGCGCTCGCGCTCACGAAGCGCAGGCCCGCAGGCAGGGCGTTCGTCACCACCGTATTCGTCGCGACTGCCGGTCCGCCATTGCGAACGAGCGAGGTGAGTTCCAGCGGCTGGCCCACCGCGGCCGCCGGCAAAACCGCGAGGTTCAATGACAGGTTCGCCGTGCCGGCCAAAGACAGCGTGGTGCTGACATCGCCCACGACCGCCACGCTGGCTCCCGGCGCGGTGGGAATTTGCCGCAAAGCCCCGCTGCCATCGGTCGCGACTGCAAACAGGCCATTCGTGTCGTTCACCGTTCCCGCGAACACGAGCCAGTCCCCATCGGGCGACCACGCGGCCGGGGCGTCGGCCTGCGGGTGGCTCAACGTAACCGCCGCCGCGGCCAACAAGTCAGTCCGGCCGGATCCGTCCGGTTTGATGATCGCGTAGGAGTTGCCAACCTGGAACGCGATGCGCGCGCCGTCGGGCGACCAGACCGGATACACTTCCGGAATCGTCCCACCCGTCGTGTTCGGGATCTGCGTGCGGTTGGAGCCATCGGCGTTCGCAATCCAAAGGCCGTTGTGGGTGTTGTGGAAAACGAGCTGGCCATCGACCGGGTTCACCGCCGGCGCGTCATCGTAGCAGTCGCTGGCCGGCACGAGGATTCGGATGCCGGTGCCGTCGCGGTTCATTTGCCGAATGTCGCACGAATAATCGAAGACGAGCTGCGCGCCGTCGGGCGTCCAGTCGAAACTCACCACCGAACTCGAATTCGCGAACATCTTGGTTTCCGTGCCGGTAGTGAGATCGCGCACCCAGACATCCGCCTGTGTGGGGGAAGCGTCGCCTCGGTGAAACACGAGGTGGCGGCCGTCCGCCGAAAGGCGCGGCCACTCGCCGGTGGTCAGCCGGACATCTGCGGAACCGTCCGCCGCGGCCAGCCAGATCGTGCCCTCGGGCGAGCCCGCCCGGCTGTACACCACGGTCCCGGTGGGCGGCGCAGCGGCGTTCAGGAGTGACGAACCAAGCGGGCTCGCGAAAGCGAGGAGCAGCGCCGGGATCCACCGACATTTGCGCCGTCCTGTCGCCGAACCGATCTGGGTGTTCATAGCGGGAAGAGGTTGCCGTTTGGACTGCTACAATTGATTGCGAAACCATCGGCATGGCTGGTGAATTTAGCAACCGGTTTTCGGACCGCGGTGGCAGGAGAGGGCGGACGACGGGCGCGCCCGTGCCTGCTTAAACCGAGCCCCCGCGGAGTCGCGTGCGGCGAGGAAGGTCAGTGTGGAGCGTGCCGCTTTACTTGCGGATCAGCGCGTACTCGATCGAGTCCACCAACGCCTGGAGCGAGGCGGAGATGATGTTCTCGCTGACGCCGACGGTGCCCCAATCGCGCTTGCCATCGCTGGAGGTGATAAGCACGCGCGTCTTGGCCGCCGTGCCCGCCACGCCTTCGAGGATGCGCACTTTGTAGTCGGTCAACTCGACCTTTTTGAGCTGGGGGAAGGACTTCGTCAGCGCGGAACGCACCGCGCTGTCCAGCGCGTTCACCGGGCCATCGCCTTCCGCCACGGTATGGTGAACCACCTCGCCGACGCGGACTTTGACGGTCGCCTCGCACACCGAGTTTGCGCCGTTGCTGCGCATCGAGACGTGGTAGGAATCCACCGTAAAGAGCAGCTCGGGGTTGTGGTCGAGGATGCCGCGGATGAGCAGAGCCAGCGAGGCCTCGGCCGTTTCGTACTCGTAACCCTGATTCTCGAGTTCCTTCACTCGGGCCGTGATGGCGCGGGTTTCCGGCGCGTCCGGCGTCAATTTGAAGCCGAGTTCCGCCGCCTTCATCAAGATGTTGGTCCGACCGGACATGTCGCTTACCAGAACGCGGCGCGAGTTGCCGATGGCCTCGGGCTGGATGTGCTCGTAGCTGCGGGCGACGCGGTCGATGGCGTGAACGTGCATGCCGCCCTTGTGGGCGAAGGCCGTCTGGCCCACCCACGGCTGGCGCGGGTCGTGGCGGAAGTTGGCGATTTCATCCACGAACTCGGAAAGCTCCTTCAACTTGGCGAGCGACTTGGCGGGCACGCCCTGCCAGCCCAGCTTGAAATGGATGAGCGGAATAACGCTGGTCAGGTTGCAATTCCCGGTGCGTTCGCCGTAGCCGTTCACCGTGCCTTGAATTTGAGAGGCGCCCGCCTCGAGGCCGGCTAGACCGTTGGCCACACCCAGGCCGCAATCGTTGTGGGTATGAATGCCAATGGCACAGGCCAGCCGGCTTTTGGCCACCGCCGTCACACGCGCGACATCCGCCGGCAGGCGGCCACCGTTGGTTTCGCAAAGACACACGCAGTCCGCCCCGGCCTTTTCCGCCGCCTGCCAGGTGGCCAGCGCGTAATCCGGTTCGTCCGCGTAACCGTCGAACGCGTGTTCGGCGTCGTAAATGACGGTTTTGCCGTGGTCTTTCAGAAACCGGATCGTGTCGCCGATCATCGCGAGATTCTCATCCGGCTTCGCCCGGAGGACCTCGGTGACGTGCAGGAGCCAGCTCTTGCCGACGATGGTGACCACCGGCGTTTCCGCCTCGAGGATCTGGCGCATCAGATCGTCGGTTTCGACCCGCATGCCCTTGCGGCGCGTCATGCTGAAGGCGGCGATGCGCGCGTGCCGCCATTTGCGCCGCGCGGCCTGCCGGAAGAACTCGAGGTCCTTCGGGTTCGACCCCGGCCAGCCGCCCTCGATGTAATGCACCCCGAAGGCATCGAGCCGCTCGGCGATGCGGAGCTTGTCCGCCAGCGAGAAGTTCACGCCTTCGCCCTGACTGCCGTCGCGCAGGGTGGTGTCGTAGATTTCGACGTCGCGTCTCATGAAATGCCGCTCAACGAAGCGTCATTTTCTGCGGAAAGACCGTCGGGGCGCAATGGTGAAAACCGGGCTGGCGCGGTCGTGCGGTGGAAAACCGCCAAGGCGCCAAGAACGCCAAGAAGAACGAGTTTTACGAACCCTCGCCAGACCCGTGGGATCGCCTATGCTCCAAGCCATCGACCTCAAGGTCTTCTTCGCGCTCCTGGCGCCTTGGCGGTTCAGGCCCGGCCCGTTTTCACCGAATCGCCCCGGCGCTTCAACCCGCCCGGAGCAGTTCGAGCATTGCGCGGTCGAGCTTGTGGCCGCGCCAATCCTCATAAGTCACGTCGGTGCGGTCGCTGTCCAGGACGCCGAACGAGCCGCGAAAGTTCCAAACCGACCAACCCCACCCCGCCTCCTTCCACAGATCGAGGCAGTCGCGCATCCAGGCAAGCGCTACCGGGTGGGGCGTTTTGTTGAACGCCCCCCACTCGCCGACGTGGACGCCGACGCCCAGTTTCTCCAGCGCCAGCCACGGCTCGATCTGTTCGCGCCGGAGGCGTTCCTTGTCCCAGACATCGCCTTCCTTGAGTTTGAGCGGCCAGGTGGGCACGGGCCAGTTCTGGCCGTTCACCCAACTGGCGCCGTGATGGCTGACCCGCATCGGTTGGTAGCCGCGGGTGCTCTGCGCGAGGCGGAGCGGGGCCAGTTTCGGCACCGGCTTGTTCCCCCACCGCAGACCGTCCGCGACGATCAGGCGCTGCGGGTCTTCGGCGCGAATGGCCTCGACGAGCCGCGTGACGATGCGCACGTAAGTGTCTTCCGGCTGGTCGTTCGGCTCGTTGAGCAGATCGAAGCTTACGTTCCGGTTCGGGATGCCTTTGTAGCGTTTCGCGAACGCGCCCCAATGGAGCGCGCAAACGTCCAGCGCCTCGGGGTCGGTCCACAGGCTCTTCGGCTCGGCGGGCGGATTCACGCAGTAGCCGGGCGCGCGGTGGAAGTTCAGGTTCACGTGGACGCCGTACCGCTTGCCGAACTCGATGGCCTGGTCGATGTGCTTCAACTCCGCTTCGTGCAATGTTCGCCAGTTGCCGGGGTTGGTCCAACACAAGTACGACATGGGCAGCCGGACGAAGTTGAAGCCGAAACCGGCGATCCACTCGAAATCCTGTTCACGGAACGGCGGGTTGCCGTTGCGGCGCTGGGTGAACTTCTCGAGCAAGTTGAAGCCGCGCCAGCGCGGAAGCTTCGCCGGGGACGGCTCGGGCAGCGGCGCCGGGGTATCAGCGGCCCGACCGGCGTTGCTGAGGGTGGCCACGGCGCCCAGCCCGGCGGCCGAAGCCGCGGCGATGAAATCGCGGCGAGTCAACGGGTGGTTCATAGGTGGAGGTTAGACTACCCTGCGCCGCCGGGATTCAAAGGATACGTTTGTGGGTCCGCCGGGGCGTGTGGGCGCATCTCAGTTTCTTGCACACCCTCCGTTTTCCGAGGGAATTCACATGATTTCACCCAGAGATCCCAAGGCAAATCTCCGGTTTTCCTCGGAATTCCCACCGGAGTTGCAAGAAAGTGAGATGCGCCCGGGGCGTGTCCGATACGAAGAATTTGCTGGCGGTTTGCAGAGAATTTGCTACCTTGCCCGGCCTTCGTCCGCGCGGTGACCCGTTGTGGGCGATTGCAACTAATTTAACGCCAGCAGTTTGCCGTGATACACAAGAGACCGGGCACAATCAAGGCTCCCGCCAGTCCGGCGCGGGGCAAGAATGTCAAAGCCGCCACCGCGGCGTCGATTCTGGGCTTGGTGAATCCGACCAGCGCGCCAAACAGCCAGGCCAACGTGAAGCCGGAATGGAAGAAGCACTACGCCACGTTGATCGACCTGCGCGAGCGTCTGCTTCGACAGATGAACGGCCTGGCCAAGGAGTCCGCGGAAGAAATGGACGGCTACAGCCTGCACATGGCGGACTCCGGCACCGACAATTTTGACCGGGACTTCGCGCTGAGCCTGCTCTCGTCGGACCAGGACGCGATTTACGAAATTGACGAGGCGCTGAAGCGGATTCAGAAAGGCACCTACGGCACTTGCGAACTGACCAGCAAACCCATTCCCAAGGCGCGCCTGGACGCGATCCCGTGGACCCGGTTCACGGTGGAAGCGCAGGCGCAACTCGAACGCGAGGGGGCGTTGCGTCAGCGCAAATTGGGCAGCCTGGGAATGATCGACGTGGTGGCCGCACCCGAAGTTGAAGACGAGGGCGAGGAAGACGAGAAACCCGCCAAAGAAAAAGAATAGGAATTATGCCGCGCGAACAGGTAACCATCGAGTGCTCGGAAGCGAGAAAAGAGGGCAAAGCGCCCTCCCGCTACGTGACCTCCCGCAACAAAAAGGTCCAGACGGAGAAGGTCGAGTTGATGAAATACAACCGCTTTCTGCGTCGGCACACGCTGCACCGCGAAATCAAGTAAACGCTCATGCCCCGCAAGACACATCTGGAACGTAGCAACGGCCGCGGTGGCGGCCGCCGCAGCACCGGCGAAACGCGGACACCCCGGCCCCGGCCCAAGGTGGACTACACCATCGAGTCGATGGACTTCAAAAACGTGGCGATGCTCCGGCAATACGTCACGGACGCGGGCCGGATCCTGCCCCGCAAATACACCGGCCTGCCCGCCCATTACCAGCGGCGGATGACCCGCGCCGTGAAGCGCGCGCGGCAGATGTTGCTGATGAAGTAGCGTCGCCGGTCCGCCGCGTTCCACAACGATCCAGAACGAGGCGCGGAGCGGTTGAACGGCTTGCCAGCGTTAGGATGGTGCGCGCGTACGCGCCGCTTGATTCTAATGCTGGCGTTTTGTTTTCCTTCGACTGTTCCGGATCTGTCTGAGGAGCAGATTCCGCAAACGCCCGTCAGCGCGGCGACAAGCGCGAGTTGTGCTGCGGAATGGCGAGTGAATTTCGCTGGCGTCGCCGGCCCGCCCATTTCACCATCCGGGCGCCGGGCGGCGGCGCAAGTCCCGATGCCAATGAAAGCAAGTATCATCATTACCCCCAAGAAGGCGGTCCTGGACCCTCAAGGGAAGACCGTTCAAGGGGCGCTGGAACACATGGGCTACCAAGGGGTCAAAGAGGTCCGGGTGGGCAAGTACCTGGAAGTGGACCTCGCCGGTGTGGATGCCGAAACGGCCCGCCGGCAACTGGACGAGGCCTGCCACCGGTTCCTGAGCAATCCGGTGATCGAGGATTACCGGCTCGAACTCCACGACTGAACCCCGACCGCCCCCGGACGATTTCCCACGGCTTTATGCGCTTCGCCGTCCTGCAGTTCCCGGCCTCCAATTGCGATCAGGATTGTGTCCACGCCATCCGCGTGCTCGGCCACGAGGCGGACCTGCTCTGGCACAAGGAAACCTCCCTGGGCAACGTGGACGCGGTAATCATCCCCGGCGGGTTCAGCTACGGCGACTACCTCCGCTGCGGGGCCATCGCCCGGTTCAGCCCGGTGATGCAGGCGGTGCAGCGCTTCGCCGCGGAAGGCGGGTTGGTGCTGGGCATCTGCAACGGCTTTCAAATCCTGTGCGAGGTGGGGCTGTTGCCGGGGGCTTTGATCCGCAATCGCTCCCTGCAATTCCGCTGCGAGCAGGTGCTGCTCAAGACCGCGAACCACGAGACGCCGTTCACCTGCCGGACGCCGCACGACAAGTTGCTGAAGATTCCCATCGCGCACGGCGAGGGGTGCTATTTCGCCGACGAACCGACGCTCGCCCGGCTGCAGGCCAACCGGCAAATCCTCTGGCAGTACTGCAATCCGGCCGGCGAATTGTCCGATGACGCGAATCCGAATGGTTCGCTGCTGAACATCGCGGGCATCTGTAACGAACAACGCAACGTGGCCGGGCTGATGCCCCATCCAGATCGGGCGAGCGAGGAACTGCTGGGCAGCGCCGATGGCCGGCTGATTTTCGAGGGCATGTGCCACACGTTAGCCTCGCGAGTGCCCGCGGCGGCTTGAGCGCGGCGGTGCGACGCTGGGCGGTCAGGGCATCGCTGCCGACAGCCACGATCCTGGAAACAAGAAGGCCGGCCTTTCGCATTCGAACTGTGAGTGGCGGTCAGCGCTTCACACGGTAGAACTTGGCTTCGCCGGTGGCGGCCTCGGTGAATGAGCCATCGCTGTCGCCAGTGCTTGTCCAGGGGCCGGTGACGGCCGGAGCGGATTCGAGGGTGCCCCCGTTCTTCCACTCGACGGTGATCGAACCGCCACTGACGCTCCAACTGGTGATCTGCGGCGCTTCCGGCGGCGTCCGTGAAGTTCAGCGCCGCGGTGTGCGCGGAACCCGAGGCCAGCGGGTAATCGACCCGGTAGGCAATGCGCGAACGCCTGGCCCTGGCGCAGCCGAAGTTCGCGGGTCACGCACGCTGGCAATTCCCGCCGGTGATGGGTCACGAACAACAGGCTGGCGTCGGTCTCGCGCACGACCGCGTCCGCGGCGCCGAGAACCAAGTGCCGGGGCCGGCGGTCCAGCCCCTGACAAGGCTCGTCCAGTACCAGGAGTTCTGGACGCCTCACGACGGCGCGCGCGAGCAACACCAGCCTTTGATCCCCCAGCGACAATTCCTCCAACGCCGCTTCGGCGCGTCCGCCCAGCCCCAATCGCTGCAACCACGCGCGGGCGATCCGCCGCCGGTGCGCCGACACCGCCTCGTGCAAGCCGATCGAGCCGGCGAAGCCGGAGCAAACCACCTCCAGGCACGACCACCCGGTCGGGTGGTGCAGATGCAATTCCGGTGAAAGCCATCCCAGGCGCCGCCGCGCCAGCAGCGGGGCGATACTCAGCAACCGCACCGCTTCGCGGCGGTGGCGCGCGAAAGCCCCGCGGTCGCGACGACGCGCCTTGACCTCGAACGGGTTGATGTCTTCGACCGCGTTTTGGGACAGGAATCGCCGCACGGTGAACTCGCCTTCAGCCAGGCCGCTGTGCCAGCGCGATTGGTAGAAGGAACTCTCGTGCGCGAGCACGTCGCGATGCGTGTGTGGCGCCACCAACGCCACCAACGCCTCCGGCGACACTTCGCCGGCGAATGTCCAGCGTACGTCGCCGGTCATCGGCACCACGTGCCCGGTCAAGGTGCGAGCGAACAGCGACTTGCCCGCGCCGTTCGGGCCGAGCACGGCCCATTGTTCATCGGCACTGGTGGTCCAGTCGGTGCGCGGAAAAACGAGGCGATCGTCGTCGCGGAACGTGACCCCGACCAGCGCGAAAAATTCCGAAGCTTGAGTCCCCGCTTGGCCGGACGGCGAGGCGAACGGTTTCGAAATGGCCGCGGCCGGGTTCGCTCGCCGCCGTTTTGCGTTCACCGCCCGAACTTCCCCGGCGGCATCCCGCCCAAGCCGCCCAGACCGCCGCCCATCCGGCCCATCATTTTCTGGAATTTGCCCATTTTCTTCATCATCTGCTGCATCTGGTTGAAGCGGTTCAGCACGTTGTTGACCTCGGACACTTTCACGCCGCTGCCGCCCGCGATTCGCAGCCGGCGCCGGGCGTTGAGGAGGTTCGGATTGCGGCGCTCCTGCGGAGTCATCGCGCAAATGATGCCCTCCATCCGGCGAAACTCCTTTTCGCTCTTGCTCAGGTCGGTGTTCTTCAGCGCCTCGGCCCCGCCGGGCAGCAGGCCGACCAGGTTTTCGAGCGGGCCCATCGTTTTCATCTGGCGTAGTTGGCCGAGAAAATCCTCCAGCGTGAACTGGCCCCGCCGCATCTTTTCTTCGAGCTTCTTCGCCTCGTCGAGGTCCACCGCCTCGGCGGCCTTTTCGACCAGCGACACCACGTCGCCCATGCCGAGAATGCGCTGGGCCATCCGTTCGGGGTGGAACGGCTCGAAGTCCTCGAGCTTTTCGCCCACGCCCATGAACTTGATCGGCTTGCCGACCACCGAGCTAAAACTCAGCGCTGCCCCACCGCGCGCGTCGCCGTCCAGCTTGGTCAGGATCGCGCCGGTGATGGTCAACGCCTGGTCGAAGTGCGTGGCCACGTTCACGGCTTCCTGGCCGGTGGCGGCGTCGAGCACGAGCAGGATTTCCTGCGGCTTCACGAGGTCGCGGAGGCGAACGAGTTCCTGGACGAGCGGTTCGTCGATCTGGAGGCGGCCGGCGGTGTCGAAGATCAGCACGTTGCGCTGGTTGGCGGTGGCGAAATCGAGCGCCTCGCGGGCGATGCGCAGCACGTCGGTTTCACCGCGCTTCACAAAAACGGGCAGCTCCAGTTTTTCGCCCAGCGTGGCGAGTTGGTCCATTGCCGCCGGACGATACACGTCCGCGGCCACCAACAGCGGGGCGCGCCCCTGTTTTTGGAGGAGTCGGGCGAGCTTGCCGCTGGAAGTGGTCTTGCCGGAGCCATGCAGGCCGACCATCAAAATGCACGTCGGCGCGGCGCTCAGTTCGAGGCCGGCGTTTTCCGCGCCGAGCAATTCCACCAGCTCGTCATGGATGATCTTGATGACCTGCTGGCCCGGCTGGATGCTTTGGATGACCTGCTGGCCGATGGCCTTCTGTTTGACGTTCTCGACGAAGTCGCGGGCGACCTTGAAATTGACGTCGGCATCGAGCAGCGCGAGGCGCACGTCGCGGAGCGAATCGGCGACGTTGGACTCGGAAATGCGGCCGAGGCCGCGGAGGTTACGGAAGACATTCTGGAGCTTGCTGCTCAGCGAATCGAACATGGACGCAAGCTAGGGAAAGGCGCGTGGGTTGACAAGCCGGGGGGGCTTCGGCTTAATCGGTGTTCCCGTTTCGGGGACGCGGGCGGTGGGATGCCGGAGTGGTCAATCGGAACAGACTGTAAATCTGTCGGGCTAACGCCCTACGAAGGTTCAAATCCTTCTCCCACCACCACCACTTCACCCAATGAAAACAAGGGGATCTGAGGTTCCCGCACGAATTCCGCACAAAATTCGGCGGTTCCCGTAAGGCAGGGGAGATTCCCGGCCACAACCACGCACCGCTGCGCGAAGGCTCACGTTCAAGGCAATACGAAGTCATACACCACCGACGGCAGGTGCATGGTCCGCTCCTTCGCCTGAACAGTCCGGCTTTGTTCCAGCAATTATTCCGGTTTTGAACCTCCGCCCATCGTGTTGAAACCGACGAGCGTTCCCTACGAGGTGGTCAAGTTCGGCAGCGTCCGAAGCGCCCCCGAACTCGTCGATCATCTGGAGGCGAACCGTCTGCACTACACCCAGGCCGTTTTGCGGGCGCTCGACGCCGCGACGGTGGCCGCGTTGCTCGCCCGCTATACCTACCGCGGCTTGCCGCTGGGCCAGATTGTGGACCCCCAACCGCTTGCCGTGGTGGCGAACTTCCTCGTCTTCAAGATGAACATCGCCACCGGTGGCGAGCCCGACGACCCGCGCTGGGCCGAGGAGCAGAAGGCCTGGCAGTCCTGGCTGGAGCGCCGCGGGCTGGACCGCCCCGCGCCGAAGACCGAGATCATCCCGCTGCCGTCCGGCGGCCTGTTCGCGGAAGCCGTTCTCGGCCACTACCACGCGGCGGAAAAAACCGACCTCACCCGATTTTGAAACTGGCAGGATTCGCCCATCCCAATCGCGGCGCCGGACATCGCGCCGGTGCAATCCGGCTCGCGGGCGCAATCGGACCAGATCCAGCCGGGCCAGCTCTCCGCGCCCGTCCTCACGATCCAGAGCCCGACGGCGTTGCCCGATCCGACCGGTATCGCGGCCATCATCACAGCCGTCCAGAACGGCAACATGTTCCGCGACCTGAGCGGGATGGCGCAAACGGCGGCGTTGGCACAGGCGGCCTTGCAGGCCAGCGCGCAGGGGGCCACCGCGGTTGGCGAGCAGGCAGGACAGAACCTCAAAACGGTGATGGACAACAACACCGAGCGCATGCGGATCGCTGCGCAGTTGGCCAGCGGCGGCGCCTCCGGGCTGGCCGGGGGCAGCGGAGGGTGGCGGTCCGGGCAGCCGCCCGGCAAGGAACGTGACTGAAGAAGGCGCGCGGCTGAACTTCGCCCGCGACTTGGACACGCGAACCCCGGCCGGAGCGGCCAAGCCCTCGTCGCCGTCGGGGGGCGGGCCGGTCGCTTCGTCGGCCGAGTTCGCAGGCTGCGGGGAAATCACGCCGCCGGAAACCACCCGCGAAGACGACCTCTTCAATCGCCAGACCGGCGGCGGCGCCGAAGACCTCGCCAACCAGGCCCTGTCGTTCGCAGCCGACGATTCCGGTGGCGGCGGCGGCTCCACTGCCGCGCGCAGGCCTCCGGGCAGACAGCGGACGGTGGTGAAGAAACCGCCTCGCCGTGTGTTCGTCGAGTTTGTGTTCTTGCAGGAAGGACTCCCCCAGGGATCTTCCCAGCTCAAATTGCACGAGCCTTACAGCCACGGTGAGGTATGGGCTCAGATCGCCGACAGCGCCGGTCACCCACTGTTTCAAACGACCGGGCCGGATGGCTTCAGAGACCAGCGGGGGGCGACGGAGATGAACGATGCGGCCACCGCTTCGGTTGACATGGCCGGCGACAAGCTGTTTCTGAAGGTCAAGTATCGGCACTACGACACCCCCCCCAGCCGGGCGATGTCGTGCCAAGCCGCGAGGAAACCGCGGTCAAAACCCTGGTCATTGTGGCCGCCGATCTTCCGGCCGAGGAGGCGGGCAAAACGCCTCGGGTGTTGGTGGATGTCTTGCTGCCAAGGGTGCAGGAAGTGCGCGAAACCCAATCCACCTCCGGCAATCAGCTCGACGACGTCCGGCGTTTCGTCGATGCCAATTTCCCGCGTCCGTGGCGCCTCAGTTCAACCACGCAGGACGTTGGCGGGAACAAGCTGCGGGTGACGGTTGACACTTATCGCCCATTCCTGAACTTGGACACGGACATAAGCAACCTGTAGCCAAGAATGCCAGCGACCCTCCCAGGCGAACAAAAGCTTCGTTCACTTCTCGACGGTGGAGGCCGGGTGGTGCTTGCCAACCGCGTTCACTCCGCGGGCGAAACGTGCATCCTCTCGGCCGTGGTGGTGCGCCACTTTACCGAGGGTGAGCCAGACAATCTGGCGTTGTTCGACCTGGATCTAGGCCCCGGCGAGAGTGTGACCGTGGACCTCGATCGGCCGCGCGGTTCACCAGTGGTGGCGGTCGAGGTATTCCTGCGCCAGCTGGCCTACCCGGGCGATCGGGTGGCCGAAGCCTACTCACTTGCCCAGACGCTGTTGGTGGAAGGTTTGGCGGTCGCGGAGTTCGGTGTTATCGACCGCCCCTCGGCTCTCGGGGCTGACGAGTCCGCCGTGGCTGAGGCCCCGTCGATCGCCATCTACGCCAAGCCTGCCTGAACACGACCAGAACACAAAACGGGCGCCTGGCAGGAGATTCACAGCTTTGGTTTTTTGAATGGTACCAGGTGGATCTGACGGTGGACGCTGAACGCTGGCGACTATTCCGCGTTCCTACCTCTCACGAGTTTTCGCCTCGCCTGCGATGATTGCCTGGTTTGCCGGCAGACTCTTCCGTTGAGGCCTCATTTGCTCCCGCCGCCGTCGCATTGCGGTACACCGCCGCCCCGGCACGGTTGGTGGCCGACTCCCCAACGGTGGCTCCAGCCGGCGCGGCGCCTCAGTCGTCAGGGCGTCTGGTTCGCCTTCAAACCGAACAGGCCGTAGTCGCCCAGTGGAATCCAGACGCCGGCATCCGTTGACCCGGCCGCGGAGGTGAGATCGGCCCAGACACAACCGCCCGGCGACCCGCTGCCCACCACTTTGAGCGCGGTGGCATCGGAGGCATCCACCAGCAGAACGTCGGGGCTGGTCTGCGCCAGCAAGGCGTTGCCCACACAAGCCAGTTGGCTCGCCGGCGCGGCAAGGGCGATTTTCCCAAGCAGTTCGAAGGCGCCCGATTGGTTCAGGCCCCAAGCTTCCAGTGCGCCTCCCGTTGACGGCGTCTCGTCCGGCCGTGCCAGGAACACGGTGCCGTCGCGAACCGTGACCGCGTGCGGCCAGGTCGTCGGCTGTTTCAGCGAGGCCACGAGCGTCACCTCCACGTTGTCGTAGGCGCAGGCGTCGAGGTACTCGGTCCAGTCCGTCTGCCATTTCTCGTCCCAGTGCGGGCCGGAAGTGAACAGCAGCGCGCCACCGGCGGCCACGCCTTGCAGGGTGCCGGGCAGGTTCACCGGCGGACGCACGGTGGGCGAGGCCGGATCGGCATAGTCAACGGCGTCGAGGTAATACTTGGTTACCCAGATGCCGGCTGGCGGCGTGACCGTTTCCTTGGAGCCGTCCGGGTTGACGACCTCGTAAGGCTCCGGTGCCGGCTGGCCGGGAAGAGTCACGCCTTCGACGAACTCAGAAGCCTGGTGGCTGAGCAACACGATGCCCTCCGCCGTGAACGCCTGGCTGAAACTCCACCAATTGCCATCGCTGCCCAATTTCAAATCCGAGGCGAGCTTCGGCGCCGCGGGATCGCTCACGTCGAGCGCGATCAAGCGTCCGCTGCCCCCGCCCCACCCAGGCCACCAAATGCCGGGGCGGATGCCGCCGATGCCCGCGTCCACCGGCAGGCCCCAGCCCCACCAATACGAGCCGCCTTGGCCGGCCAGCAGCAAGATGCCGGGTTGGGGCCAGAGCATTTGAAACTCGCCCGCGCCATTGAGGGGGTCCACTTCCGTCGCGTAAGAACCGAGCGGCTTCAACTCCGGCAAGGCTTCGAGGCTGAACGTGGAAACCAGCAGCCGCGCCTTCGGTTCGGGGGTCGGCTCGCCCGGCTTGGCTTCGGGCACCTCCAACCAACTCGTGTCGCCTTGCGCCACATACAACACGCCGTCGCGGGCCGTCGCGCCCAAGAGCGGGAGGTTTTCCGTCAAGACGACGCGGCCAAGCGCCGTGTCCGGTTCGCTGGCGCGGGCCACGCGGACCACCGGCGTCGGTGCGTTGTACCAGCTTTGGCCGCCCGCCAGTTCGAGCAGGAAATCGCCGACCGGCAGGACGCGATTCACCGGCCAGGACAGTTCAAGATCCGCCGCCACCACCGGGTGATCGCGGTCGGCGGCGTTCACGCTCAACAATTCGCGGCCGGACACGGACAGGATGCGGTCGCCGTGGACGGTCGCCCGCCGGGGTTGGAGCGCGTGCTCGATCACGCCGCGCGCCTTCAAGGTGTCGGGACCGAGGTCGATGATCTGCACGCGCGAAACGTAGCCGTCCTGGCCCCAACCTTGGTAGGGCACCAGGATCAGGCCCGCGTCCGGCAAAACGGTGAACGCCTTCTCGTCGTAGTTGGCTTCGCTCCACGAATTGCCTTCGCCGAGCGGGACCTTCGCCAGCAGGGCCGGGTTGGCCGGGTCGCGCACGTCGAACAACGACACCGCCACGCGCCAGTCGTTGGTGTCTTGAATGCCAATCGTCACCAAACGGTCGCCGAGGGGCTGGATGTAGTTCGACCAGCCGGGGACGTTCAATTTACCGGCCACGCGCGGGTTGGCGGGGTCTTTCAAATCGATGATCCACAGCGGATCGATGCGGAGGAACGTGACGATGTAGGCGCGGTCGCCGTCGAACCGCGTGGCGTAAAGGCCCTCGCCGTGGCCGACCGCAAGCTGGCCCAGCTTCTGTGGGTTCGAGGCGTCGGCGAGTGAGAACGTCTCAAGCACGCTGGCCTGGAGCGTGGCATCGGGCCAGCGCGGAACCTCCGAAATCACGGTGAAGACGTTGCCGGCGAGGTTCAGCTTGAATTTGTCGGCCACCCGGCCCGCGGGCTGGATCGTGCCGGCGGTTTTCATCGTGCCGTCCGGGGCGGCGATGTCCACCAACCGCACCGTCGAGCGCCACCATTGGTTGTTGTCGTAAAGGACGACGAACAGAAACCGGTCGGTGGCCTGGATCACATTGCCGTAGCCGGCGAACCAGAGTTGATCGCGCGCCTGCGGGGCGTCCGGGTCAGCCAGATCGAACGACGCCACCACCATGCCGTATTCCCACTGATCGATCGGCTCGCCGCCTTCGGTCTTGGGCGGCAGAGAGACCTGGCGATAGCTCTGCGTGGCCACGTAGAGCGCGGTGCCGACCAAACGGCTCTCCACGATGGTGCCGGGAAGCTTCAGCGAAGCGACGACACGCGGCCCGGCTGTGACCTTGGGCATCGCGGGATCGAGGATCAAGACCTGGCTGTCGTCGCTATTGCCCCAACCGCAGCCATTGCGGGCGAGCAACACCAACCGGTCGGCACCGGTCAGACTTGGCACCAAGTACATCTGCTCCCCCGAAGCGGGTAGCGGCAATGTGTTTTTCACCGCCGGCGCGGCCGGCTGGCTCAGGTCGATGACTTGGAGGCCGCGGTATTGGTTGAAAAAGTAAAGGGTGTCGCCCGCGAGCCGCCAAATGTCGGACTCGACGACCTGCCGCGTCGGGTCTGGGTTGCTCCCACCGGTGGTCGTGTCGCTCGCGCCCGGCGCACCTTCCAACGGACCGTAGCCGCGCGTGCCGACCGATTTCGTGGTCGAGGCGGGACCGGCGAATTCCTTCTTGCCGGCGTAAAAGGCGGCGGGCAACGGCTCGTCCGCATCGCCCCGGACGCGCAGCACTTCGAGTTGGGCGGACTTCTCCAACCGGAATGTCGCCACCCCACCCTGCCCGTCGAAGCGCTGGACCGCCCGCGGAACCCACGCGCCCGCACCCAGTCGGGTGCGCGATTCCAGCGTGACCTTCTTCACGCCGGGCGGCACCTCGACGGTCACCACGACGGTTTGACCATCCAATTCGATTTTCTGAATGCGTGGGCGTTCGGTCGCGTCGTCGTTGGCGCGTGCTGGCCAACCGCCTGCCGCGCCCGCGATCAAGAGTGCCGCGCTGAGAAGAAAGGCATTCGTTTTCATGGCTTGTGAATCGCTGAACAAAGCATTCCGCCAACAACCGAGGCAGTTTCGCTGCCTACTCCGCGAGCCCCGGCCACTCCCCAGTCACATCCACCCGGGGCCGCACCCGGCCGGCGGCACGGGATCCCGCGAACTGGCGCACCATACGCCCAATCCTGCCCTGGTTTCAACTTCCGATCGCCTCCCAGCGCGGCGCAATCAGCACGACTAAGAAGTCGAAAGCCGCGGCGATTCACGGCTGCGCGGGCGCGAGTTCCTCGTGTTCGGTGCTGACGACCAAGTCGCGCTCGTCGATGAGGTTCAGGTAATACGCCGTCGTGCCGGCGGGCAGTTCGGCGCTGGCCCGGTCCGCCACGAGATCGAAGTGCGCCGGCGCGGTTTCCCAGTTTCGTTGCTGCCACGGGCCGGTATCGCGCGCGAACTCGAGTTCCGCCCGCTTCACGGCCGCGGGGCCGGCGCAGCTCGCCCAAACGGCGGTGCCGCTTCGGCCCTGGCCGGTGACGCGCAACAGCGGCGGTCCGGCATTCAGGCAGGCATCCATGAAGGCGTGGATTTCCGGCGGCTTCTCGCCCGGGCCGTTGTGGCCGTGCGGCATTCGCAGTTTCAGACAAAGCGTTCGCGGGCCTTTGGCTCGGCGATAGGATTTCTGCCACGAATCCATTGGGTACGCGAAGTCGTTCGAGCCGTTGACCCACAACATCGGCAGATCTGCCTCGCCCAAGTACTGGGAGGGATCCCACCAACCCAGCCAGCGAGCGGCCTTCTCGGCCCCCAACCGTTGGAAATCCGGCAACCAGACCGAGTCGTCACCCAGAAACCCGCAACCGTACACCGGCACGGCGCAGCGGAAGCGGGCGTCCACTCCGGCCACGATGCAGGTCAGATAGCCGCCCCACGAAATGCCGGTGATGCCGATCTGTTTTGGGTCCACCTCGGGAAACGAGCGCAACAGCGAGTGCGCCAACACCACATCAGCGACGGCGTGAGCCGTCCATTGGTCGGCGGGCGGTTCGTCGATTTGGTCGAATCCGCCCCAGCCGGGCGGGCCGCCGTGCGCGTGGCGCTGCCAGTGGCCATAACTCCCGGCAGGCACGCACCCGCAGAGGTCCATCGCGATCGCCGCGTAGCCGCGTCCGGTCCACAATCGCACCCAGTCGGCGAATGCCGTTCCGCCGCCGCCGTGAACCAACACCACTGCCGGCACCGGTTTCGCAGGCGCGGCGTTGGTGGGCAACCCGTAGAAGGCAAACACGCGCGTCGGCTGGCCGCGGTACGGCAGTCCGGCGTAGAAGAAGGCCTGCACGCCATCGGCATGGAGGTCCGGGGCGGGAAAGATCGCCGGTGGTTGGGACAAGGCCGCGAGGTCCCAACGATATTTCGCCGGCGCGGCCTCCGCGCCTTGCGCCGCAGCCAGATTCAGCGCGAGCAGGAGAAACGCGAACCCCGCTTGGCACCGAAGCAGCGCCCAGCGGGACGAGGTCGCACCACGACTCCAGGTCACGCGATTCGGTTGGGCTCGTCGGCCGGGTCTCATGCGGGCGGCGGCGGCGCGGCGCTCACCTTTTCGTCCAGCACCAGCACGCCGTGCGGGGGCAGGTCGTAGTTGCCACTGAAGGCGTTGCCGGTGAGGTAATCGTGCATCGGCTTGAAGAAGTTGATCCGGACCGGCGTGCTTTGGTGGTTGAGCAGGAAGTAAATCCGCGTGTCGTCCTTCTCTCGCATGCTCACCTCCACCGTATCCGGCACTTTGAGAAGCGGGAATAGATTGCAGGTCTGCCGCAGCCAGGCAATGAGATCGTAGTAAAACGGTTGGGCAAACAACGTGCCGATGTAGATGGCGCGCCCCAGCCCATATTGGTTGACCGTTAAAGCCGGCCGGCCGGCGTAGAAATCCTGCGAAAAGGTGGCGAGCACTTCGCACTCTTTCGGCTCGATGATGTCGCACCACAACCGCGCGCTGTACAGGTGGCTCGCCGGGAACGTGCCCTTGAAGGACACGTGGTTCTCGGCGTCCAGCGGGATGGGGTCGAATTCCTGCACCTCCAGGCCGAACAAGTCCGCCAGGTCGTGCGGGTACCCCGTGTCGGGGGCGATGTTGTGCTCGTCCACCAGGCCGGTATTGCAGGTGGCCACCAGGGTGCCGCCGTTCTGCACGTAGAGTTTTAGCCGGTCGGCTTCGCCACCTTCAAGGAGGTGCAAGGACGGGGCGAAGACAATCTTGTACTTGGCCAGTGCCTGCGATTCTTCTTCAGTGCTAGGTGGGCGCACGAAATCGACCGGGACATTGCGATCATGGAGCGCGTTGTAGAAGAGCATCACGTGTTCGCGCTGCTTGAAGTGCCGGTTGGGTTGCATGGGGAACTGCAGCGCCCAGGCGTTCGCGTGGCTGTAAAGAATCGCGGTCTCGGCCACCACGGAAGTGCCTTTGAGGATCGGCGCCAGGAGCTTCATCTCGTCGCCGATCTGGCTGATCTCGCGATAGACGCGGTTGTCGCCCCGCCCGTCGTGGGTGAGCACGCCGCCGTAGAATTTCTCGGACCCGATGCGCGGCGAGCGCCAGAAAAAGTACAGGACGCCGGTGGCCCCGCGCGAGATCAGTTGGTAGGTGAAAAGCCGCACCACGCCGGGCCGCAGCAGCGAATTCACGTCCAGCCAGTTCACGTTGCCCGCTTTTTGCTCGATGACCCAGAACCCGGGCTCGCCGTCGGGCAGGCGCACACCGGTCCGTTTCAGCGAGCGCATGATGTCGAACTCGACGGCGTTCTCCGACGGCCGGTTCTTGAGCGTGGCGTAGGTGTCCAGCGACACGAAGTCAAGCACGTCCGCCATGTCGAAATGGTCGTAGTGCCGCGTCAGCGCGCGGAGATTGGTGGTGACCGGGATGCCCGGCGTAAGGCTGCGAAGCAGTTCGGCCTGCATGTTCACGAAGGCGATGCAGGTGTCGCTGGCGAACCGCATCCAATCGAGCACCAGCGCCGGGTTGTGGACCGTGGGCGCCCGCATGGGCATCGGCACCTCGCACCAGTCGTTGACCAACTGGCTCCAGAACCGGTTGCCGAGGCAGTCGTTGAGATTGTCGAGGGTTTCGTACTTCGCCTTCAACCAGGCGTGCCAGTCGTGGCGGGTCTCCTCGTTGAACGAAAACTCCGTCCCGTGCCCGCCGATGCCGTTGTCGATCTGCCAGGCGATCACCTGCGGGTGAGTGCCCAGCGCCTTCGCCAGCTCCGTGACGATTTTCCGGGCGTACTCCCAGTACACGTCGCTGTTCATGCTGTAGGCGTGCCGGGTGCCTTCGCGGAGCGGCAGCCCGCGTTCGTCCTGGGGCAGGATTTCGGGGTGCTTGGCGGCCAGCCAGAGCGGGGGCGCGGCGGTGGGGGTGCCGAGCACGACCTTGATGTCGTGCTGCTTCATGATGTCCAGCACGCGGCGCATCCAGCCGAACTCGTACCGGCCTTCCTCGCGTTCGTACAGGCCCCAGCAGAACTCGCCCACGCGGACGACGTTCACGCCGGCGGCCACCATGAGCTGGGCATCGCTTTGCCAGCGGGCCTCGGGGTTTTCGGGGGTGCCGGCGTAAGGCCAGACCCAATGTTCAGGGTGATAATCGACGCCGAAATACATAGGCAATTAGGTTGGGGCTCCCGGGAAGCTTAGGCCGGGCGCCCGGCCGCGCAACCCCAAACTCGCCACCCGCCAGGTCTGCCAGGCGCCGCGACTCGATTCCCGACGGAGTTCCCACTTGCCTCGGCCCGGCGCCCCCGGAATCCTCGCCGCATGGCTGAGACCGACCAGTTGCGCGAACTCTTTCGACTCCAACGCTCCCTCAACGAGCGCATCGGCGTGTTCACCGAACACATGGCCGAAGCCGACAAGACCAAGTGGATCCTGAACTACTGCCGCGCCATGAGCCAGGAGCTGGCTGAACTCACCGACAGCGTGCCGTGGAAGTGGTGGGCGAAGTACCAGAAGTTCGACGCGCAAAACGCGCGTGTCGAGGTCGTGGACTTGTTCCATTTCCTCATCAGCCTGGCCCAGGTTCTGGGCCTGAGCGCCGACGACGTCTTTCAAGCCTACGTGAAGAAGAACCAGGTCAACTTCCAACGCCAGGACAGTGGCTACACGCAGAAAAACCACGACGACTCGCGGCACATCTAGGCCCGGAGACTTGCCTGTCCGCCAACCGCCGGTCGTCCCCCAGGTCAGGGGCGGCAACCTGGTCCCGTCCCGGTGGCGCCGCGAACTCGGCGACGTGCTCATCACCGCGGCCCAGATCCGCCGGCGCCTGCCGGAACTGGCGCGCGCCATCACCCGCGATTACGTCGGCAAGGAACTCCTGATCGTCCCACTGCTCACCGGCACGGTCATGTTCATGGCCGACTTGCTCCGGCATCTGACGCTGCCGCTCAAGCTCGATTTCCTGGGCGTGTCCAGCTACCGCGAAGGCACCAAGTCCCGCGAGCTGGTCATCACCAAGGAACTCCGCCTCGAAGTCCGGGACCGCCATGTCCTCCTCGTGGACGACATCCTCGACACCGGCCGCACTCTGGCCTGTGTGCGCGCGAAACTGGGCCAGCTCAAACCGCAATCGCTCCGCACCTGTGTCTTGCTGGACAAACCGTCGCGTCGCGTCGAAGCGGTCGAGGCCGATTACGTCGGCTTCGTCATCCCTGACCTGTTCGTCGTCGGCTACGGTCTGGACTATGCCGAGCGCTACCGGAACTTGCCGTTCGTAGGCGTGCTCCGTTCCGAATTGTACGCCCCGCCATCGAAGGGCTAGCGCGGCGACCGGAGACCTGAGCCAGAATTCTGGCTTCTCCCGTACGGGCGGCATTCGGGAGCTTCTGGAATGCTGCCTTGAAGGGCCACCTTTTCGCCTGTCAGCCGATGACGGCGGCCGGCGTAAACCGCTGCCAACGCGAGTTCGAATCACACCGCGATCGGCGCCTTGATGGGCGGATGCGGGGCGTAGCCGACCAGCTCGAAGTCCGCGAAGACGAAGTCGTGGATGCTCGCGCGCGCCGGGTTGAGCTTCATGACCGGCAACGGGCGCGGCTCGCGGGTGAGTTGGAGCCGGGCCTGTTCGAGGTGGTTCGCGTAGAGGTGCAGGTCGCCGAACGTGTGCACGAAGTCGCCGGGCGTCAGGCCGGTGACCTGCGCCACCATCAGGGTGAGCAGCGCGTAGCTGGCGATGTTGAACGGCACGCCCAAAAACAGGTCCGCGCTGCGCTGGTAGAGTTGGCAACTCAACTTGCCCCCGCTCACGTAGAACTGGAACAGCGTGTGGCACGGTGGCAGGGCCATGCCTTCGATTTCGCCGGGGTTCCAGGCGGTGACGAGGAGGCGGCGGCTGTCGGGATTCCGTCGGATTTGCTCGATCACGCGATCGATCTGGTGGAGCGAGCGGCCGTCGGCGGTGCGCCAGTCGCACCACTGCGCGCCATAGACGCGCCCGAGGTTGCCGTCGGCGTCCGCCCACTCGTCCCAGATGGTCACGCCGCGTTCCTGGAGCCAGCGGACATTGGTTTCGCCGCGCAGGAACCAGAGCAGTTCGTAAATGATGGACTTGAGGTGGAGCTTCTTGGTGGTGACCACCGGAAACCCGGCCCGCAAATCGTAACGCGTCTGAGCCCCGAAGACGGAGTAGGTGCCGGTGCCGGTGCGGTCGGCTTTGAAGGTGCCGTGGTCAAGCACGTGGCGGAGCAGGTCGAGGTATGGGCGCATGGGCGGACGAATTGCCGGGGCCTGGCTTTAGGCCAACGGCCCCGCGATGCAAGCGTATAGTCGCCGCCGGGCGGGGCCGGCGGCGGGGAGCCGGTGGAAGCGGCGCTCCGGGCGGCGACCCGCCGATCGGAACTGCGGAGAGCACAATCTGGCGAAAAGACCGTCTCCGTTGGCTCGAACGGCTGCTCCCTCCGTCCGGCGAGTCGTCGAACGGCACAGGCGGGTCGCCTGTGCTACCGGAAAATGATTTTTCAGACACGCTCTGTGGACTCATCGGTAATCGAGGAGTGCCGGGGGCATTCTGGCCGGCTCCCGACGCGACCGCCATCCCGGGCCGGGTTGCTTCAACTCGATGCCCCCCGCACCAGGCCATTGACGAGACCGACCCGATTCGGCCGCCTGCGCGGTTTTCCGACTCCTTCAGGCCCGCTAGGTTCAACGCCCATGACCACCGTCCACGAAATCGCCCCCCGACCTGTTCCGGCTCTCCATTTACGTCCCGGACTTTGACCTGCAGTTCAATCATTTCCTCGTGCGCGACGAGGAACCGCTGCTGTTTCACGCGGGGTTGAAAGCGATGTTTCCGGTCTTGCGGGCAGCCGTGGCCACGCTGATCGATCCCGCGAAACTCCGCCACGTCGCCTGGAGCCACTTTGAATCGGACGAATGCGACGCGCTCAACGACTGGCTGCAACTCGCGCCGCAAGCCCAGCCCGTCTGTACCCTGTTTGCACCCTGGCGGACAAGCTGGTGAGCGTGGAGGATCTCGCCATCCGCCCGGCGGGCGGGATGACGGCCGACGAGGTGCCGATCACGGGCAAGTATCGCTACCGGTTCCATCGTTCGCCGCACAGTCCGCGCGGGTGGAACGCGGGGGTGCTGTTCGAGGAAACGCACCGAACGCTGTTCTGTTCCGATTTCTTTCATCATTTTGGCAACGTCGCGCCCGTAACCTCGTCGGACCTGATCGAGCCGACGCGGAAAGCGATGCAACTCTTGCAGCAGGAACCGCTGGCCGGCTACATACCTTACACGCGCCAGGCCGAAGGCGTCCTGCGCGCGCTGGCCGGGCTCAAACCGGAAACGCTCGCTGTCAGGCACGGCTCATCCTACACCGGCCAAGGCGACCGGTTGCTCACCGACCTGGCCGGAGTGATCCAGGAAACCTTCGATCAGTCCTGAATGCCGTGGAGTGCGCCGGTGACGCTGAACTGGCGGGCCAGCAGGAGATCATTGTTCGCCGGCTGCTCCCAATCACCACCCGCAACCACTTTGGCCCGTCCGGCTCGGGCGCTTCAGGCCGCCGCAACTGCCCTTTTCCGCATCCGATGGGGAGCAAGAAGGTGGATGAAATCCGGATGCGGTGTCCCGACTGGCCGGGGTGAGGTGTCAACAATCCTCCCGCGTCTGCACCGACACTTTGATGCCTTCCATTCATGATGATGCGGTCGTGAAGGTTTTGAACGATGCCGCTGTCTCACCCGCTTCCACCTGCCCCGACAGCAGACGCGGCAACAGCAGGTCGATCGTCCGGCGGAAGTCTTGGAAGTAAATCTTCATCGTCGCAGTTGCTTTGCCCTCTCGGTTTTCCACCGAATCCCGTGACCCTTCCAAATGTCTTCCATCGTGTTCTTCTTGAGTGCCTCCTGAATCGCAGTGATGGCCTTCTGCGAGTAGCGGTCAAAGAGAGCCTTAGGAGGACGCGCAAACGCCTTATACGCGCGTGCTGGCGGCGGCGGCGCTGACGGCCGCCAAGAAAGCCGAACGGCGGCGGCAGCAGGGGAGTCTCAACCCGTTTCA
>JAKANS010000211.1 GCA_021823625.1 bacterium
TTCGTGAGTGTGACCCACGGCCTGCTTTCAGCGGCGAGACTCGCTCCCACGACGACCGAGAAAACGAGGCCGATAATCGCCGACTGCCATGAGCGTGTGGTTGTCATACGCGTGCTGTCGCCGAACGCAAAGGTCAGCGACCGGAGCCAGCCGCCGATGACGCTTCATTTGTCTCAGAGCGAAACGGCTGGCTCCCGTTCGCTGCACCGTTTTTGTTCGGCGGCGATTCAGAAAACGGGGTCGAATTGTCTATTGCCGACATAACCAACCGCTAAATGCGTGGGCAACCACGTGCGAATCGAAGACGCCCAGTAGAACTGAACGATAAGTGGGTATGCCTTCCCTTCGCTTGTCTTTACGAGCAGATATGCTAACGCCGCTACGATGTGTCCGTCTCTCGACAAAATGTCTTTTGGGGTTGGGCTATAGTCAAATGAGGAAGCGTAACCAACAATGCCGCAGTTAGGAACTCGCGGCATCAACGAGTCAGAGAATGATCTCGTCGAACTGAAATCATCAAGTTTGGTCGTCTTTCGACACTCAATCCATGATGCTTGCCAGCTTGCTGCATTCCATAGTGTGGCTCGTTTTCCATCTTCCGTCGTCTTGGACCAAAACATTTTATGGAGTTCCATCGGACTTGCTGGCAAATGCTCAATTTTGTAAAAGCGCTGCAGCACAGCGCCTTGTCCCGCTATCGAGTTCTCATTCAGAATGAGTGACTCTCCCACAGACCGCTGAGACAGATACTCCTCAAATGCCTTCGCAAAAAGCGACTGCACAATTCTGTTTAGAGCACCATGCAGCGTTGCACTGTCCACTTCCGTCTGAACAGAGTCGTTGAAGCGAATCGGCAAATCCCCAATCTTAACGGAGATATCCTCCGCTCCCAAAAGCGGGTCAAATTGATTTGTCAACCAGTTTTCCTGCTGCTTTCTGTAGTTTGGATTCGTCGATGTCGCGAGCTGGTTGTCCGAAGGTCTCAGAGGATAGCTCTTTCGATACACAATCAATCCGAAAAGTACGAGCAACGGCAAAACAAATAAAACTACAGTGATGGTATTTTTCTTCATAGAAGCTGAACGTGTTCGTGGCAAGGTGGAGTTGCCTCCACCCTGCCACTTGTCGAACCTTCGCTTGGCTATTCTAAACTAACTGCCTGAATCGCAGCCGCCAGTGGGAGGATTTGTGGTGCAATACAGGTGGCATTGCTGTCCGTCACTGCACTGCCAGGTTATGTAAACCCAGTTCGGATTGCTGGGGGTGCCATAATTGCAGCCACCGGAACAATTCACTACTGCGTTCGCGGTGTTGACCATGCCGAGCGCGATAAGGCTCAGAGCTATCAGTCTTTTCATTTTGTTTCTCCGTGTTGGCGTTTGTTTACTTGCGGCGACTTGCATCTCGCCAACGCGATGCTCGCCGCCGAACAAGTTAATTGTAAGGAAAGATTTTCCTGCGATTGGATATTACGGCCCAAACAGGGAAATGGGACTTGTGGCTATTCATGGAGTGGAGTATACCGGGCGCGTGAGTGAAGGTCAAGCCGAAAAGCCCAAGAAATTGTTGGACGAGGTGCGCGACCTGATGCGGGGGCGGCGGTATGCGTGGCGCACGGAGCAGGCCTACAGCGACTGGATCCGGCGGTATGTGAAGTTTCACGCAATGAAGGGCCGGGAAGACCTGGCGGGGGGCCGGGAGAAAGTGGAGAGGTTTCTCACCCACCTGGCCGTCCAGGGGCAGGTGGCGCCCTCGACCCAGAACCAGGCCTTGAACGCGCTCATGTTCCTCTATGGGCAGGTCTTGCGCCAACCGTTGCACGGCGTGGACGCGGTGCGGGCGGAGCGCAAGGTGCGCGTGCCCGAGGTGCTCACGCCGGAGGAGGCGCGGCGGGTGATGGCGCTGCTGGAGGGGGCGCCGCAGTTGGTGGTGAAACTGCTTTACGGCAGCGGCCTGCGCTTGATGGAGGCGCTGCGGCTCCGGGTCCACGATCTGGATTTCAAGATGCTGCAGGTGACGGTGCGCGCGGGCAAAGGCGACAAGGATCGGGCGACGCCGCTGGCCACCAGTCTGGCGGCACCCCTGCAGGAGCACCTGGCGCGGGTGGCGTTTGCGGGCCGGTGGACTCGGCGGGCCGGGCATGTGCTTCGGTGACGTGACCCGGCGTTTCCTCCTCGAAAGACGCGGAGGTCGTGGAGTCGTTGAAGGATTCTTGCGAAGCAGTTTTGCGTCGCAGGCCCGGTTTCGGTCGGGTTCATCGGTGTGGTGGCTGACCGGCTCGACGCGCGGGGTGCGCGCAAAGGTGAAGCAACGGTAGTTGTTCGCGGGTTGACCACATCGCTTCGGTTTGCTGTGTGGCGAGCTTACTGCAACCGGCTTGCCGACGGCAACGTGCTTTCGCGGTTGAAGTTCGGGTCGGAGCGCCGGTGGCCAACCGGCCGCCGGTGGCCTTGGGAACCTGACCGTTCCAACGGTTGCGTGATTGCAGCGGAAGCGCGGGGCAGACCGCGCCCGGCCCGCGGACCGGTTTTTTCCTTGTTGGGCCGGCGCGTTCTCCGCATAAATCCGCGCCATGCAAACGCACTCGATCGGTTCGCGCAGACTGCGCGCCTGCGTCCTCGGTTCCCTGTTGGTCGGCGGCGCTTTCACCGTCCTCGCCAATGACGCCTTCCTGGGCCGGTGGGCCTTGACCCTCCCCGGCGGCGGCGCTGGCTGGCTCGAAATCAAAAAGGAAAACGGCTGGTACGACGGTTCGATCCTCTGGGGCGGCGGCAGCGTCGTCCCCGTTTCGAGCGTGTTCTTCACCGACGACGCGCTGAACGTCACACGCACCCAGGAGGTGGCCCGCAAAAACGCCGCCGGCAAGGTCGTGCGCCGTCAGCAATTCACGGAGCTCATCAGTGCGCACGTGGATGGCGACAACCTCAGCCTGATGCTCTTCAACCCGCACGAAAACGGTGAGGGCATGAGCCAGGAGGAATTCAGTGGCAAACGCATTCCGCCCGTCCCGCCGGCCCCCGATCTTGCACAGGTCAAATTCGGCAACCCGATCCAGCTCTTTAACGGCAAAGACCTCACGGGCTGGCGGCTGGTCGAGGCCGGCGCCGCCAATGGCTGGCACGTCCAGGACGGCGAACTGCGCAACCGCCCGGTTCAGGAAGAAGGCAAGCCGCACAAGAACTACGGCAACCTGCGCACCGACCGCGAGTTCGAGGACTTCAACCTCAAGCTGGAAGTCAACGTGCCCAAAAACGGGAACAGCGGCATCTATCTGCGCGGCATCTATGAGGTCCAGGTGGCTGACTCTTACGGTCAGCCCACCGATTCGCACAACATCGGAGGGTTGTACAGCCGCATCACCCCGACCGTGAACGTGTGCAAGCCGCCCGGCGAATGGCAGACCTTCGACATCACGCTGGTGGACCGCCATCTCACTGTGATTCTGAACGGCACCAAGATCATCGACAACCAGCCGGTCCTCGGCTGCACCGGCGGCGCGCTCTGGTCGGACGAATTCCGCCCCGGCCCGATCTACCTGCAAGGCGATCACGCGGCCGTGACCTACCGGAACATCGTCCTCCGTCCGGTTGTGAAATAACGGGCTCCGAAAAACTTTTCGCCGCGACCGCCGTCTCCGGATGGTGGTCGCTTTGCTTTTCACGCAGAGTCCCGACCGCCTGAGTTCCCAAGCCGCGCCTTTCCAGTTCCAGCGCGGCGGCGGTTTGGGACTTGCCTGGTTCGCGCCGAAACCCTTTGCTCACCGGCATGAACACATCCGCCACCGGCGCCAGCCGCCGTCGCTTCCTGCAATCCGCCAGCCTGGCCCTGGCTGCCGCCGGCCTCGCTTCCCCCGCTTCTGCCGCCGAACCGGCTTCGCCGCCGCCGGGCCGGATGCACGTCGGCTTGGTGACCTACAACCTCGCCAAGGACTGGGACGTGCCCACGATCATCAAGCATTGCACGGAGACGAAATTCGAGGGTGTCGAACTGCGCACGACGCACGCGCACGGCGTCGAGGTGGGACTCGGCAAAGAGCAGCGCGGCGAGGTGAAGCGCCGGTTCGCCGATTCGCCGGTTCAGCTTTTCGGCTTGGGTAGTGCCTTCGATTATCACACGCCCGACCCGGCCAAGCTGCGGCGCGACCTCGCGGCCACGAAGGAGTACATCGTACTCGCCCACGATGTCGGCGCCACCGGCGTCAAAGTCCGCCCGAACGGCCTGCCGAAAGAAGTTCCGGTTCCGAAGACGCTCGAACAAATCGGCCGGTCGCTGCGCGAGTTGGGCGAGTTCGGCGCCGGGTTGGGACAGCAAATCCGGCTCGAAGTCCACGGCAGCGGCACGTCCTTGGTTCCGCACATCAAGACCGTCCTCGACGCGGCCAATCATCCGAACGTCGGCGCGTGCTGGAACTCGAACCAGAGCGACCTCGAAGGCGACGGTTTCGAGGCGAACTTCGATCTGCTGAAAGGCCGCATCTTCTCCGTCCACATGCGCGACCTTTACCTGGAGGAATACCCGTGGCGGAGACTGCTGACCCGGCTGAACGGCAGCGGTTTCACCGGCTTCTGCCTGGCGGAGATTCCGGAAAGCGCCGACCCGGTGCGCGTGATGCGTTACTTCCGCGCGCTCTGTCTGGCTTACCAGGACCGGCTGTGACGCGTCGCCGAACCCCACACCTCCGGTGCAGCCAGACGCCGGCGGCGAAGATCGCCGCTTCGGCGCGACGCAGCCGAGCCGCGCGTGCGATTCTTTCGTGGCTGCTGCTGGCCGTCGCCGCTGGCGGCCTTGTTGCGGCGCGCGCCGGCGAACGCACGGTCCGCGAATGGCCCTTCAACCAACCGGGCGACCTCGAGGGCTGGCGCGCGAACGGTGATCTCGCGAGCGTTGCTATCAGCGACGGTGCGCTCCATTGCCGAGCGATTGGCAGCGATCCGATTCTGGAACTCACGGCGCCGCTCGACTTCCCGGCTTCGCCCTGGCAGTTCCTCGAAGTGCGGCTGCGCGCGACCGCCGACGGCACGGCCGAGTGGTTTTGGAGCAACACCGGCGAAGGTCGTTACGGCGGGTTCTCACAGGCAAAAACCACGCGCTTCCAAGTCCGCGGCGACGGCGAGTGGCACACCTGGCGGGTGTTTCCGTTCTGGCACCGCGAAAGCCGGATCGTGCGGTTGCGCTTCGATTTGTACGACGGCGCGCAGTTCGGCCTGGACTCGCTCCGCGTTGGCGAACTGGACTCTCCCCCGGCAACCGCGGCGGCGGATTTCACGTTCACCAACACGACGCAGGACTGGCGCGCCGTGGGAAGCGCCAAGCTCGCCAGCCAGCCTGACGGTCTGGCCATGAACCTTGAGGACTCCGAGGCTTTCCTACTGGCACCGCCGGTCCGGCTGCGCGCCGAGGAGCAGAGCTTCCTGTCGCTCCAAATGGCGGTGGACCGCGGGCGCTACGCAACGCTGATCTTCGCCACCGACAGTGCACCGGGCTTGCATCGCTTCGCGTTCCCGCTGGTGACCAACGGCGCGGCGTTCACTTACAACCTCGACCTGCTGGCGGCCAAGGACTGGCAGGGCCAGGTCATCGCTGTGGGCCTCCAGCCCAGCGATGCGCCGGGTGCTACCGCGCGCCTGGCCTGGCTCAAGATCGACGCGACGCCGCACGGTCCGCCGCAACTTAAGGTAAAGTCTTTCGCGCCAGACGCGGCTCCGCTCCGCGTCGGCAGGCCGGCAACGATCGAGGCCGTGATCGCCAACGTGGGCGCGACGCCGATCACGAACCTGGCCGCGTCGCTGGTTCTGCCAGCCGGCCTGCGGCTCGCGAGCGGTTCGACAACGCAGGCCTCAGCCGGGCGGTTGAGCTTCGACGAAGAAACCAGCTTCCGCTGGACCGTCTCGGCGGACGCACCGGGCGAGTTTGTCGTCAGCTTGAACCTGAGTTCGGCCAACACGCCCAAACTGCAAAGCGAGCGTCGGCTGGCGTTCACCCCGGATCTGCATCTGGCGAAGGCCGATTACGTGCCCGAGCCGAAACCGGTGCGGGGTCCGTTCGAGGTGGGCGCGTACTACTTTCCCGGCTGGCGCAGCGCCGGGCAGTGGCAACCGCTCTGCAGCTTTCCCGAGCGGCGACCGCTGCTCGGCTGGTATCGCGAAGGCGATCCGGAGGTGGCCGACTGGCACATCAAATGGGCCGTCGAGCATGGCATCACCTTCTTCGCATACGACTGGTATTGGTCCCAAGGCGCGCGCCAGCTCGAACACGCCTTGCATGACGGCTACTTCCACGCGCGCTACCGCCACCTGCTCAAGTTCTGCCTGCTCTGGGCCAACCACAATCCGCCCGGCACGCACTCGCAGGCGGATTGCCTGGCCGTCACCCGATACTGGATCGAGAACTACTTTCGCCGCCCGGAGCACCTCACGGTGGCTGGCAAGCCGGTGGTCATCATTTTCAGCCCGCAGCGGTTCACCGAGGATTTGGGCAGCGCCGGGGTGAAGACTGCCTTCGAAGCCATGCGCGCCGAATGCCGTGCCGCCGGCCTGCCGGGCTTGTACTTGCTGGCCTGCGTGGGCGACGCCGGCCAAGCCCGCACCGCCTCCGCCGAGGGTTACGACGCCATCACGGCTTACAATTGGGCCGGACTGGGCATGACCGGCGCCAGCCTGTTCGCGCCGTTCGCCACGCTCCCGGATGGCTACCGGCGCCAATGGGAGCAACTGCGGGCGCAAAGCCCAATCCCGATGCTGCTGCCGGTCAGCGGCGGTTGGGACAGCCGCCCGTGGCACGGCGAGAACAACCTCGTCCGCTACGGCCGTACGCCCGCACTGTTCCGGCAACACCTCGCCGATGCGAAGCAGTTTCTCGCCGGCCAAAGCGACGCGTCTGCGGTTCGCAACTTCGTGTTGATCGAGGCGTGGAACGAATGGGGCGAAGGCTCATACATCGAGCCGCACCAGGAATTCGGGTTTGGCTACCTCGACGCGATTCGCGACGTGATTACCGATGCCCCGCGGGATCACCTCGACATCGTGCCCGCGGATGTCGGCCTCGGGCCTTACGACGTTCCGCCCGAGCCGCCCGGTCGGACCGCGTGGAGTTTCGGGGACGGCGACGCCGGTTGGGGCAGTGGCATGAACCTCGCAGAATTGCGGGCCACCAACGGAGTGCTGAGCGCGCGCACGATTGGCAACGACCCGGCCTTCCTCGGGCCGCCGATAAAGGTCCGCGCCGACCCATTCCGCGCGATCGACTTGCGAATGCGGCTCACTCCCACGGACGGCAGAGCCTTTGCGGATTCAGCGCAACTCTTCTGGGGAACCGCTCACCTGCCGGAAAGCGAGGCCACCAGCCTGCGCTTCCCCGTGCGGGCGGATGGCGAGTGGCACGAGCATCGCCTGCCGGTGTCCGACAACCTCCGCTGGCGTGGGGTCGTCACCCGGCTGCGACTCGATCCCTGCTCGCGCGCCGGCGTGGAGGTGGGCTTGGATTACCTGCGGCTGATGCCCTGATCCCACGCGGTGCAACGCGCGCAGGATTACGTGCATCAACGTCTGTTCGCGCAATGACGATGTTGATGTGGGGGAAAACGTCTTCCCATGGCGTTCGGTGAAAATGCCGACGCGCCGGGCGGTTCGAGAAAGAAAACCAAACCCGCGCCTCGGCGATGCCAAAGGCTGCGGTTTCAAGGAACGCCCCGTTTGAGGAATGCTCTCCCCCCCACCGGAAGCGGCAAAAGTATCAACCAAACCTGTGCCTACATTTTCCTACAATTCCAAACTTGACTTACTAACGCGAAGTCGTATTCCTCTTCCATGACAACGGCAACGAAGACGGACACGGTTTACTTCTCGGTGAAAGGCCAGGTCGTCATTCCTCGCTGGCTCCGCCGGGAGTTTGAAATCGAGGAAGGCACCCGCGCTTACGTGCAATCCACCCCGCAGGGCATCCTGATCAAGCCCGTCACCCGCACCTACATCAGGAGCCTGCGCGGCTCGCTCAAGGGCAGCGGCGTGATGAAGGCGCTCATGGAGGACCGCCAACGCGAACAGGAGATGTGACTCTACTCCCTCTCCGCCTCGATCGGGGAGAGGGCTGGGGTGAGGTGTCGAAAACCGATTTGAACTGACTATGGCCACCAAAGTCCTGGATAGCTGGGCGCTGATCGCCTTCTTCGAGGACGAACCGGCGGCGGACGACATGGAGAAACTGCTCCAGCAGGCCGCCGCCGAGAAGCACAAGCTCCTGATGAGCGTGGTGAACTGGGGCGAGGTCTATTACAACACCATGCGCACGGTGTCTCAGGAAGCCGCCGAGCAGAAGGCCCACGAAATCGCCGCGCTGCCCATCGACGTCATCGGCGTGAGCGACGACCTGACGCTGGCCAAGCAGGCCGCCATTTTCAAGGCCACACACAAGATGTCCTACGCCGACTGCTTCGCCGCCGCGCTGGCCAAGCACAAGAACGCCGAACTCGTCACCGGCGACCCGGAGTTCAAGGCGGTGGAGAAGGAAATCAAAATCAACTGGCTGGGCCACGCCAAGCGAAGAAATTGCGATCCTCTGATTCCTGCTTGAAGTGCCGTATTGGCTCTTCAAGCTGGGCGTCGAAGAATCAGCCAATGACCCGATGAAAAGCCAGCCCGACAGCCAGCCTGCATTCAACATCGAATCGGCCATTCTGACGGTGCGGGATGAAAAGATTTTGCTCGATAGCGACCTGGCCTCCATCTACAGCGTGCCGACCTCTCGGTTCAACGAGGCCGTCAAGCGCAACGCGGATCGTTTCCCGGACGACTTCCGGTTTCAACTGACCCAAGAGGAATGGGACTCGGTCCAGCGTTTAAGCGCCTGTTTGAAAACTCTCGAACGGCATTGGTCGCTCAGGCCCGGCGGCGGAGTTGAAGGCGAAGCCTGGCCAGGTGAACCCAGGCCTCCGCACGCGATTCGGTACGCGCATCGTCCCGGACCAGACGCCGGGGGCGCATCCGCCCGCCCAACGCCCGCTCGCCCACCCGACGCCGCGGCAGCACGCCGCCGCCGCGGACCTCGTCCGAGCGCTGGACCACCGCAACTTCCA
>JAKANS010000212.1 GCA_021823625.1 bacterium
CGTGGCCACGAACAACTCGGACTGTTTGGGGGTGCGTCGACCCAGCGCCATAATGAAGTTCCTCGTTGGACGCTCTCCCCTTTTAAATGTTCACTCCCCCGGGCGACTTTTTTGACGGGCTGCTAAGGCCGGGGTGGTGGACGGCATTCCGGACGATTTCGACGCCGCCATCGCGCTGTTCCTCCGGCAGCAGGAGAAGCAAGCGACGTTGAGCGACGATATCGCGAGCCTGCTCGCCGAGACGGAGCGGTGGTTCGGCGACGAGTTTCACGGGCGGAATGAATACGAGACGGTCGCCAATCTGCGGGGCGAACTCGACGCGCTTGTCGAGAAGGAGGACGCGCTCGCCCGCGACTGGAACGCGCATCTGCACGGGCTGAAGGCGACGTTCGACCTCGTGCTGAAAAACCTCGGCCACGTCGCCCGCACCGCGAGCGACCTGAACCGCGCCTTCGCCCAGGTGCGCGTCTCGAACCTCAAAGCCATCAAGCGCGAAGTCGTCGAGCAGAGTGACCTCGTGAGTTGGATCCGCAGGCTGGCGCAGGCCGAGCGGCCCGGCTTGTTCGACGACGACACGAGCCTGAGCGCGACTCTGAAGAATTTCCGCGCCGAGCTGGAGGGCAATCCGATCATCCGCTTCGCTGACCTATTCACGCTCGGCGTCACCGTGACGGGCGCGGACGACCGGCGGCACACCTACCGTGACTTCCGGCAAATCGAGTCGCACGGCACCACCATCACCATCAAGGTGCTGTTCAATCTCCTGCTCTTGAAAGCCCAGTTGCGCCGCGACGATTGTGCGGTGCCCTTCTTCCTCGACGAAATCCAGACGCTCGACCCGGCCAACCGCCACGCGATTCTGACCACCGCGCGGCAACTCGGCTTCATCGCCATCACCGCCGCGCCCGAAGCCGTGAGCGAGGTGGACGCGCTCTATTTCCTCCAACCGCAAAAAGGCCGGATTGTCCTGCGCCACAAACATCGCGTGTCCGTCAAACGCGCATTCGCCGCCAGCCAGCCATGAAGCTTCAAGCTCAAGCTCAAACTAAGCTGCGTGCATTGGTGGAGAGCGGGGCGCTACCCGCCAGTCAATGCGGTCAGGCATTCCTGCAGCTCCTCGCGCCAATGCTCGACAGCGGAGTGCTGGACTGGAGGCGAAGCGGTACTGGCCGCAGGCTCCTGGTGAACAATGCCGACGTCTTGCGAGACTTTTGCCGCCAGCGTTTTCCAGAAGCAATCTTGCCGACGGATGCCGGAAGTCGCGCTGCAAGCGTGAGCCGCTTCCGTGACACCAAGGCGATGGCGAACAGCGAGCATGAAATCATTTCCCTTCGCGCGTGGCGGGAGGATGCGCTGTCGAAAAATGGCAAACCCGTGGGTGCGGCAGCGGCCACCTCTGCACACGGCGTGTTTTCGTTTCTGCTGACACAGGAAAGCCCCTATGAGTTGCGCGGCCCGTGTGCCTTGGTGGAAAACCCGGCGGTGTTTGCGGCTGCCGAACAACTCAATCTCGGCGTTGGCTTGATAATTTACGGACATGGACGGATCTCAAATCGTGCCGTTGACTGGCCGATCCACTCGGCCGACTCCAGTTTTCGGCTGCTTCACCTGCCGGACTACGACCCGGTGGGCCTATCCGCATTCCAGCGGCTACATTTGCAGCTCGGCAAACGGGTTGTTCTCCATTTGCCCGCCGACTTGGAAACGCGCTTTGCCCGATTCTCCAACCGTCAGTTGCTGGAGAAGGGCAATAGCCAGGCGATGCTCGCCCAGCTTCGACGCGCCACCTGCCCGCAGTCCGCCGTGTGGTTGAACCGATTGATCGCCACAACGCGGGACTGGAGCAGGAAGCCCTGTTGCTGCAATTTGACAAGCGCGCTTCGTAATTTATGGACGAATCCCAACTGGGCCGCCGGACGGACGTCGAGTTGAAGGTGTTCTTCGACCGGCTGTTCCCGCACAGTTTTGCCGGGGCGGATGTGCTGACGGAACTTGCGCCGGAGAGTTGGGAGCCGTCACCGTTGCTGGCGTGCTTTCACCTCACGCCAGAGCAGATGTTCAGGGAATGCCAGCGGATGTACCGGTGCCTGGAGGAACAGCTCGCTTCCCGCCGCAAGCGTGAGCCGGACAATCCAGCATTCGCACCGCAACCCGAGCCGACGTTGGAGAAAGTGCTGGCCGATTGGAAGAGTGTGCCTGTGAATGTTGCCGCGGAGGTGACAGAACTGGTAGGCCGTTGCCTGTGGGACGTGTTTTCGGACGGGCATGATGTCCTCGTATCCGATGGGCGTCTGGCCGACTTGGGATCCTTCCGGGCGGCCGGCGGGTTCATCTCCAGCTACCTGGATGGTCAGGTGGATGAATGGTGGAATGGCGACTACCTGCGCTTTTACATGGGCACGCCCTGGATTTTGTGCTCGGACATCCACGACCGCGCTGACCTGACGACGGTTTACGCGACGATTTTCCGGCGGCTCAAAACACTGGGCGCGGATTGGGTGTATCACTTTCCTGAAATTGGGTGTTGGTGGATTTCGGCCCGGGCCAAGTGGCAGCCGGGAAGCCGGAGGAGTATTCGCCATCGGAAGCGTTCGCGAGAGAGCAAGAGGTGCGCGAGCGGCAGGCCGAACTGGAAAACGCCCGCGCGGAGCTGAGGGAGATTCACGCGCAATCCCGACGGGACGCATTGGATCGTCCACCGCCAACGACCGTGCGCGTTTATCAAGCGGTCTTCGGACGCGACCCGAAAGGCTGGCCGCCTGAATAGCGATCAAAGGTTTTGTCTTGCCCGTGTTCTCGAGCGGCACTGGCGAAGTTGCGCGCGACCGGCCTGCCCGAGCGCTGGCTGTCGCAGGAAAATGCTTCGTAGCTCGAAGCCCGGCGCCGCCGCGCCGCGAGCTGAAACCGCTGACCGCAAGCATTGAGGCTGGTGTCAGCATTCCACGGGCAGTGCGTCCCTGCTCCCAAGCCGCTGGTGTATCCGCCGAACCGTGCTATCCTTGGCGGTTCGTTACGCTTAAGAGCTCGTATCGTCAGGAAATGCTCGCTACACCGGACATCATCCGCGAGGCCGCTCAGCCCCACCGCTTGAGCGCGCTGCTCCCGCGTTGGTTGGAAGAGGTGCCGCTTTACCGCCATTACCCTGCCGCGGCGGACAACGCCGCATCGGACCTGCCGATTTTGCCAGGGTTTCACCGCCTGCCGCTTATCGGCAAGGGCGACATCCGCCGGGGATTTCCGCAGAACTTTCTCCGCGATGGCGTGGCACTGGACGAACTCCTCGACCGCGAACTCGTCGAACTCGAACACACGTCCGGCACCTCCGAGGTCCGCACGCCTTTGTTGCTTGGCCTGGGTTGGTGGGCCGAACAGGAGGCGCGCGCGCTGCGGCTGAATCGGCTCGTGGCCGAAACCCTCGATGCCCTGCCTGCCGCCCGCCGGGTCACGATCAACTCGCCCGTTTGCAGCGGCGACATCTGCTACTCCGGCACGCCCGCGCTCGCGGACCGGATCGTCGGCAATGCGCTGTTCACGAGCCTGTCCCGCCATCCGTTCCTTTGGAGCGAAAGTGACCTGGCGCGCATGGCCGCCGAAGCCCTGGAGTGGCAACCGCAATTCCTGGACGTGGATCCGGTTTATGGGGCGCTGTTCGCGCGGTATTGCGAACGCCGGCAGATCCGGCTCCCGTCGCTGCGCTTCATCCTCGCCAGCTACGAATTCGTGAGCGTCACCCATCGGCGCATCTTAGAGCGCGCGTTCGGCGTGCCGGTGTTTAACCTTTATGGTTCGACCGAGACCGGCCACTTATTGATGGAAGGCGAGCGCGGCGAAATGCTGCCCAGCCTCGACACCGCCTTCCTCGAAGTCGTGGGCGCGGACAACAAAGGCGTGGGGAACCTGGTCGTGACCACGCTCACGAACGACTACATGCCGCTGATCCGGTATCGCATCGGCGATTGGGTCGAGCGCCGCGAGGAACCGTACCGCACGAAATACCTCGTGCACGGTCGCGCGGCGGACGCCTTTACGGCGCCGGGGGGCACGCGCCGAACGACGCTGGAAATCGACCGTTGTTTCGCGGAGGTACCCGGCGTTTTGCATTACCAGTTGCGCCAGGATAGCGAACGGGAGTGGCGGCTCCGCTACGTCCCCGACGGTGCCCCACCCTGCCCCGCCGACGTGAACCGCTTGCGCGAACGCCTGGCGGATATGCTCCAGATCGGCGCCGGCCCGGTGATCCAGGAAACGGACGCGCTGCTCGCGGAAAGCTCGGGCAAATTCCGGTTGGGCTATCCACTTCCGCCTGCTCAAGACCCCGCGAACTAACGCGGGGGAGTTGTTTGCAGAGCGCCGGGACCCGCGCTGGACTTCAACTCCGCGACCATCGCTACCAGGACGGCGGCACTCCGCCCGCCGATGAACCGCCGGCGCAGGCGACCTTCACCGTCCAAAAGGATATTCGTGGGTAATTCGCCGCCGTTGAATCGCGCCCCGACTTGGTTGTGGGGATCGAGCAGAACGAGGTAATTGAGGCCACGCGCTTGGACGAAGCGTTTCACCCGCGCGCGCGTTGTCGGCACCGACTTCGAGATCTCACCCAAGTTATCCGCCGCGGTGGAGTGATCGGCGGCCTCGGCTGAGTCGTTGTGTTCCGCCGCGTGGCCGTGCTCGTCGGGCACGCCATCCAGCGAGATGCCCAGGATTACCAAATCTTCGGGGCGGCGCTTGGCGAGTTGGATCAAGTCCGGCAATTCCGCGGCGCAGGCGGTGCACCAGGTGGCCCAGAAATTCAGCAAAACGGGCCGCCCGCGAAAATCGGAGAGCCGCACGGTCCGCCCGTTCAGGTCCTCGAGCGCGAAATCGGAGACGGCGGGGCCGGGCCTTGACATCGCCGCGTTTGGCAACGTCGGCGGGTTCGCGGCCAGGTATTCGGCGTGGTGCTCGCGCCACCAGGCTTGACGTTGCGCCACTGCCTTGCGGACGGTCGCGACGCGTGCGGGATCGGCGGCGGTTTTACCCTCGCCGGGCGCGAGCACGTGGAACATCCGCACGCCGTAGTCGATGCCGGTCCAACCGCGCAACGCCGTTTCCGCGCTGGCAACCACCCGCAGGTCTGGGTCGTCGAGGAGCGGGACGACCACGGGCAACGCCTGCCGCGCCTCGCACTGGCGAATCAGCCGCAACCCGAGCAGGCGGATCTCCGGATCGACATCGCCGAGTTGCGCCGCGGCGAGCGGGAAGAACACGGTGCTGTGCTTCGCGGCCAGCACGCTCAGCGCTTGTTCGCGCACGCCGAGGTCGGCATCGAGGGCACCGGCCTGCAAGATCGCTTCCTGGCTTGGGTTCAAGCCAGCGGCGGTCGCCACGTCCTCGCCGAGGCGGCTCATCACCCATTCGCGATGCGGCACCTTGCCGGTCTGCCAGACTCGATCGAGGAAAGTCGCGGGGTCGGCCGTACCGTCCAGCGCAGCCTGCAACGCGTCCAGCGACGGAACCTCCGCACGCAACACCAGCCGGGTCATGAACGCTTGCCGGACCCGCGGCCACCCCACCAGGCCGAACACGCCCACGGCGACGAGCAGAAAAAGCAGGATTCGCAGGCGGATCGATCGCTTGTCAGCATTCATGGTCGCAAGCAAGTCCGAGGAATCGCGAATTGAGTCGCGGAGAAACGCGGGCCGCGTTGGCTCCGCACGATCCGCCTGACCGAGCCGCTGTCATCGTCCAACTCATGGGCCGCATTATTCAACGAGTTGGGCCGGGGCGACAGTTTATTTCGCGTTTAGGGCATAGCCGTTACCGCGAGCGGGATTGGCTGCGTGCGCGAAACCGGCGGGGTTGCGCATAACGAAGCTTGCGTCGGCGCGCCGTTCGCGGTTCAACCTTCGCCGCCCGATGTTCGTTTTGCTCAAGCAATGGGCGGAGTTCGTGACGTTTCAGCACACGGTGTTCGCCCTGCCGTTTGCCCTGGCGTCGATGGCGGTTGCCGCGCGCGACCACCACGGCTGGCCCGGGCTGCGCGTGTTCCTGCTCATCCTGGCGGCGATGGTGTGCGCGCGGACGTGCGCCATGGCCTTCAACCGCATCGTGGACCGCCGCTTCGACGCGGCAAACCCGCGCACCGCCAGCCGCCACCTGCCCGCCGGCCACATTTCACTCGCGAGCGCCTTGGCGCTTTGGGTCCTGAGCGCCGCGGGGCTGGTCCTGGCGAGCTGGCTGATCAACCGCGCCTGTTTCTACCTGTCGCCGGTGGCGTTGTTCGTGGTGTGCTTCTACTCGCTGACCAAGCGCTTCACCGATTTCACGCATGTTTATCTGGGCGCGGCGCTGGCGTTGGCGCCGATCGGCGCGTGGATCGCGGTCACCGGCGGTTTTGATTTCTTCCCGCAATACGACGGCGGGTTCTCGATCAAGCACAGCGCGGTGTTGCCGGTGTTGCTGGCGGTGGCGGTGGTCTTCTGGCTGATCGGCTTCGACATCATCTACGCGCTGCAGGACTACGAGTTCGATCGGCGAGCCGGCCTGCATTCGCTGGCGGTTCGTTGGGGCGTGAAAAACGCCCTCCGCGCCGCGTTTCTGTCGCACCTCATCATGTGGCTGGTGCTGGCGGGGTTCGGGTTGCTGGCGCGCTTTCGCGTGGCATACTTGGTGGGCTTGGTGATCATCCTGGCCTGCTTGGTCATCGAACACTGGCTGGCCCGCAAACGAAGCTTGAAATGGATCAACGTCGCTTTCTTCCGCCTCAACGCCGTGATCAGCGTGGTGTTCCTGGTCGTGACCGTGGCCGAGGTCGCGTTCCCGTGGTTCCGATTGCAGCTTGAATGAACTTCTTTCTCCAACGCAGCGAACTGAGCGATCTCCACTCCAAGGTGGCCGCCGGCGAGCGGCTGTCCGATGCCGAGGCCCTGCGCCTCTTCGAAACGAAGGACCTGAACGCGCTGGGCGCGCTCGCCGATCTGGCCAACCAGCGCCGGAATGGCAACCGCGCGACCTACATCCTGAACCGGTACCTCAACTACTCGAATTACTGCATCCTGAGCTGCCAGTTCTGCGCCTTCGCGCGCAAGAAGCGGGACGCCGACGGTTTCGAGTTGACGGTCGATCAGATGGTCCAGAAGGCGCGGGAGGCGATGGCCCTGGGCATCACCGAACTGCACATCGTCGGCGGGCTGCATCCCTCGCTGCCGTTCAGCTACTACCTCGACATGCTGCGGGCTTTGCGCGAGGCCGGGCCGCATGTGCAATTGAAATGCTTCACCGCCATCGAAATCCTCCATCTCGCCTGGCTGGCGAAAAAGTCGGTGCAGGACACCTTGGTTGAACTGCGCGACGCGGGGCTCGATTCGCTCACCGGCGGCGGGGCCGAGATTTTTGCGCCGGAAGTCCGCAGCCAGATCGCCCGCGGCAAGGAGACCGCCGAGGAATGGGCAGACGTCCACCGCACCTGGCACAAGCTGGGCGGGCGCAGCACCTGCACGATGTTGTACGGCCATGTCGAATCGCTGGCCGACCGCGTGGATCACTTGCGGCGGCTGCGCGCACTCCAGGATGAGACGGGGGGTTTTGTGGGCTTCGTTCCCCTGCCCTACCAACCCGAGCACAACGGCATCCCGGTGGACAAACCGCCGACCGGTTTCGACGGCTTGCGCACCCTCGCAGTAAGCCGGCTTTACCTCGACAACTTCGACCACCTCACCGCGTATTGGATCGGCCTGGGCATGAAGCTCGCGCAAGTCGCGCTCAGTTACGGGGCCGACGACCTGCACGGCACCATCGTCGAGGAACACATTTTCCGCATGGCGGGCGGGCAGGCCGGCCAGCTTCAGTCCGAGGCGGCCATGATCAAGGTCATTCGCGAGGCGGGCCGCGTGCCGGTCCAGCGGAACACCTTTTACGAACCGGTGCGCGTCTGGGAAGGCGACGTGCCGGCCGGGCCGCCCGGACTGCCCACCCGCTCCGCCGTGCTCGAAGGCAACTTGGCAACGGCGTAGAGTCGCCCAAGCCCCGGTTTTTCAGACACCGTGACTCCCCGAATCGGTTCCGTTTCCTACCTGAACGCCTTGCCGCTGACGTGCGGCATCGAGGACCAGGTCGTTTTCACCACGCCCGCCCAATTGGCGGAAATGCTCCACCGCGGCGAACTCGATGCCGCACTGGTAAGCAGCACGGAGGCGCTGTTCAACAACCGCTACGACATGCTCGACGGCATCGCCATCGCCTCGCGCGGCCCGGTGAAAAGCGTATTTCTCGCCCACCGCGTGCCGCTGGCCGAGGTGCGCGAAATATTCCTCGATCCTGCGTCGCTCAGCAGCGTCGGCCTCCTGCGCGTGCTGTTGGCGCAGCATGGTTTGAAGGCGACCCTGCGACCCCTGCCCGGTTACGAGCGCGCCTCCACTTGCGAGGCCGTCCTGCTGATCGGCGACCGCGCCCTGGACTTCTGCCTCGCGCCGTGCCAGCACGGCATTTGGGATCTCGGTGAAGCGTGGTATGGCCTGACCGGGCTGCCGTTCGTGCATGCCGCCTGGATTCTCCCCCGCGGCGTGGACCCCTCAAGGCTCGGGCCGCTGCTGCGTGCTGCCCGCGACCACGGCCTGGCCCGCTTGGAGGAACTGATCCGCGCGCGCACGGACTACACGCTCGAATTCCGCCGGCGTTACCTCACCGAAAACGTCCGGTTCGACTTGGGCGAGGCCGAAAAGCAGGGGCTTCGCCGGTTCGCCGAACTGCTGCGACAACAGCAAAACCAAGAGGTGTTCGACCCTCGGTTTGTGTAAGCTGGCGGAAGTCTCTGCCCGCAAAGGCAGGCGCACCAGCCTCACCGAGCATTTTTCGTGACTTCGAGCAACGCCCGGCGGCGGCGAGGCAAAGGCAGCGGCGCTACGCATACACCCAGGCGCGGTAGCCGGCGAAGTTCCAGAGCAGGCCCACGCCCACTGCCGCCGCCTTGACCGTGTTGCGCGCGACCCAGTCGGCGTCGAGCGCCCGCAGCTTCGGCAGGCGCCCGGCCACCGCCTGCACGACGCGCACCGGCCCGGGCCACCACCGGCTCAAGGCGTGGATCA
>JAKANS010000213.1 GCA_021823625.1 bacterium
CACCCGATCGAGATGATGGGGAGCAAGGTGAAGCAGTGGCGGCGGACGGTGGAAGCCAGGCCCCACCCGGAGCCGATCGCCGCCATGGGCCAGGCCCTGGCCCGGGTCACCCCTCAGGATGCCCTCAATTGGTTCGCCCCTTGCGGCTATAGCTTTTGTTGAAATGCTCTAGGCCACCACCGGCGAGGTTATGATCCATCCACCGGGCTCAGACGCGGCCGCCTCTGTCGTGGCTTTGAATGGACGCACGATTACCAGGCGGCCAGGCAATAAGGCGGGTGGGCTCCGGGCTTGCCGTAAATGACCATTTCGGGTTTCTTTCGCCGGATGCGTCTGGGGAAGCTCATTGCCGGTTGTGGCACAGAATCCCGGTTTTCCGGTGCGGATTCTGTGTCAACTACGCCAGAACCCTCAGTTTTTAAGGGATTATTGGCTGCCGGACTAGGATTTGAACCTAGACAAACAGATCCAGAGTCTGCTGTGCTACCGTTACACCATCCGGCAAACCGAAAGGGCGAAGCTACGGATTTGGCCTTTGCAGTCAAGCCTTGGCGGACGGCGGGACGCTCAGGCAGACTGGGCCGCGGCACGTGCCTGACTTAGCCACCATGCCCCAGGAACACCGCCTCATTCTCCGGCACCTCGACGCGCCGGGTTACACCCCGGACCTCGATTGCTATTCGCGCCACGGTGGGTACGAGACGCTGAAACAGGCGCTTGCCCTCGGCCCGAAGACCACCCCCGAAGGCAAAACGCTCAGCCCGCGCGAGCACCTCCGCCAGGAAGTCATGGCCTCAGGCCTGCGTGGCCGTGGCGGCGCGGGCTTTTCCACGGGCATGAAGTGGTCGCTGGTCGATCACAAGAGCGGCAAGCCGATCTACCTGATCTGTAACGCGGACGAGTCCGAGCCGGGGACTTTCAAGGATCGGCAGATCATCCACAAAGACCCGCACCAGTTGCTGGAAGGCATGATCCTCTCCAGCTACGCGAACGACGTCCACCTGGCCTACATCTACATCCGCGGCGAGTTCGTCGAAGGCGCGCGCCTCCTGAACCGCGCCCTGGCCGAAGCGCGGGCGGCGGGCTTCCTCGGCAAGAACATCGCCGGCAGCGGGTACGATTTGGAGATTTACGTCCACCGCGGCGCGGGCGCCTACATTTGTGGCGAGGAGACGGGCTTGATCGAGTCGCTCGAAGGCAAACGGCCGTACCCGCGCATCAAACCGCCGTACTTCCCCGCGGTTTTGGGGCTCTACCAGTGTCCGACGATCGTGAACAACGTCGAGACCTTGTGCGCCGTGAAGCACGTCATCGCGATGGGCGGCACGGAGTACGCGAAGTTGGGCACGGCCAACAACACCGGCACGCGGCTCGTGTGCGTAAGCGGCCACGTGCGCCGGCCGGGTTACTGGGAGGTCGAGGTCGGCGAAGTCACCTTGCGCGACTTGATTTTCGACCCGGCCTTCGGCGGGGGCTTGCGCGAAGGCCGGCAATTGAAGGCGGTCATCCCCGGCGGAGTTTCGTCCAAGGTCTTCAAGGCCGGCGAAAAGGTGAGGCTCAAGACGCGCGGTGCGGACGGCCAGGAGACCATGCGGGAGATCGATGTGCTCGATCTGCCGTACGATTTCACCACCATCATCGCCGCCGGCAGCATGTCCGGCTCGGGCGCCATCATCGTGCTCGACGACTCGGTGGACCTCGTCGCGGCGATGTCGAACATCAGCGACTTTTTCGCGCACGAGAGTTGCGGGCAATGCACGCCTTGCCGCGAAGGCTCGCTGTGGATGGCCAAGGGTTTGCACCGCCTCACCAACGGCGGCGGCCGGGCGCAGGACGCGGATTACCTGCTGCGCATCGCCGACAACATTCCCGGCGGCCGTACGATCTGCGCCTTCGGCGAGGCCTGTTCGTGGCCGGTGCAAAGTTTCGTGGGGAAGTTCAAAGACGAGTTTATCACTCGCGGCCAGGCCGACGAAGCGCGTCGCGCCGCGGCGACCTCGCCCTCGAAAAAGGCGCCGGGATGACCGCGTATGAGGCCATTCCGATCGCGGGCGGCGACACCGACACGCCGCTGAGCATGCAAAAACGCCTCGCGGTGATCGCGCGGTATCTCCCGTCCGGACCCGGCGCGCGAGTGCTGGACTGCGGGTGTGGCAGCGGCGGATACGTGCGCCTGTTGCGTCGCGAATTGGGCGTGGAAGCGCTGGGCATGGAGTACCTGGCGGAAAAGGTCGCGGAGGCCAAGCGTCATCCCGACGTGGCGCCATACGTCACCCAGGGCGACATCCAACAGATGCCTTACACGACCGCCAGTTTCGATGCGGTGCTCTTGAACGAAGTCATCGAACACGTCCCCGACGAGACCCGCTCGCTCGGCGAAATCCACCGGTTGTTGAAGCCTGGCGGCCGGTTGATCGTGTTCGCGCCGAACCGCCGGTATCCTTTCGAGACCCACGGGGTCTATCTGCGCGGCCGCGACACCAAAGTGCCGCCGTGGATTCCGCTGATTCCGTACGTGCCTTTGCCGCTGGGCAAACTGGTGTTTCGTTACTGGGCCCGGAATTATTGGCCGTACCAATTGCGGGCCTTGCTGCGACGGGCGGGATTTACGATTCTCGATCGCGCGTTTTTCTGGCAGACGTTCGAGAACATCTCCGGGCGCCAGCCCCGTTGGATCGCGCGCTGCAAGGCGCCGCTGCGCGCCCTCTGCCGTTGGGGCGAAAAGAGCTTTTTCAAAGGCTTCGGGATTTCGCAGATTTTGGTCTGTCAGAAGTAAGCCGCCCCTGCGGGGGCATCACGGATGACACAAAAAGCCGAACCTCTACCCGCCCCCGCGGCGGTCGAGACGATCGCCGTCCAGGTGGACGGCCGGAAGATCCTGGTGCCGCGCACGATGCCGGACCCGCTGACGGCCAGGCCGGTCGCCACCACGATGATCCAGGCGTGCGAAGCGGCGGGCGTCACGGTGCCGCATTACTGCTATCACCCCAAGCTGCCGGTGGCGGGCAACTGCCGCATGTGCCTGGTCGAGTACGGCACCCCGGCGCTGGGGCCGGACCGCAAGCCGTTGCGGAACGCGGACGGCTCGTTCGTCATCCACAAATCCCCCCGCCCGGCCATCGCCTGTGCCACGCCGGTGTCGCCCGGCATGGAGATTTACACCAACACACCGGCGGTGAAGGCCATGCGCGAAGGCGTGCTGGAATTTCTCCTCATCAACCACCCGCTCGATTGCCCGATCTGCGACCAGGCCGGCGAGTGCAAGTTGCAGGAATACTCGGTCGAATACGGCCAGTTCGCGAGCCGCTTCGTCGAGGCCAAGGTGCACAAGCCCAAACAAGTGGACCTCGGCCCGCGGATCATGCTCGACGACGAGCGGTGCATCCTCTGCACGCGCTGCATCCGGTTCACGCGGGACCTCGTCCACGACGACGCCCTCGGCATCGTGAACCGCGGCAGCTACAGCACCATCGCTGCCTATCCCGGCACGCGCTTCGACAACAATTACACCCTCAACACCGTGGACATCTGCCCGGTGGGCGCGCTGACGTCGAAGGATTTCCGGTTCCAGATGCGGGTGTGGTTCCTCAAGGAAACCAAATCGATCTGCACCAGTTGCGGCACCGGCTGCAACATCCTGACCGGCTCGCGCGAGAACCGCATTTACCGCTACACGCCGCGCGACAACGACGCCGTGAACGGCAGTTGGATGTGCGACGCCGGCCGGCTGAACTACAAATGGGTCGGGCGGGAAGACCGGCTGACCGAGGTGAAGATTCGCGGCCAGCGCGGCACCTGGGTGCAGGCCATCCAAGAAATCGCCACCCGGCTCAAACCGGCCACGCCCGGTCGCCTGGCCATCGTCGCTTCGGCCCGCCAGACCAACGAAGAGCTTTACCTGATCCGCAAACTGGCCCAGTTCCTCGGGGCGGCCACCGACTCGGTGCTGCGAGCTGGCGAAGGCGACCGGTTGCTCGTCAATGCAGACAAGAACCCCAACAGCGCCGGCGTGCGATTGATGGGCCTGGCCGGGAATCCGCCCGGCTCGAATTTGGCGACCATCGCCGAGCGGGTCCGCGCTGGTGAAATCACGAGCCTGATCGTCATTGGCGAAGACGTGACCCAGCAAGGCTTCGGCCTAGAAACCTTGCGCCGGCTCGAACTCCTTGTGGTGAGCGACATCCTGCCAAACGGGGCGAACGAGATGGCGCACTTCGTTCTGCCCGGCTGCGCCCACGCCGAGAAACGGGGCAGCTTCACCAACGTCAAGGGCCGCGTCCAACGATTCATGAAAGCCATCGAACCGCCCGGCGACGCGCGGCCCGAGGCCGAGTTCCTCGGTGAACTCTGGGAACGCCTTATTGGCGAGGCCGCTCCGGCCAGCCTGGAGCAGCTTTTCAACCAGCTGGCGCGTGACGTGGCCGCTTTCAACGGCGTGACGTGGGCCGCCCTGGGCGACGCCGGCGTAACGGTTCCACTCTCGTTCTAGCGCACCATGCACTGGCTCAGCCAACTCAATTCGACCCAGCAGGTGCTGCTGTTCGGCGTCATCAAGGCGCTCGTGGCGGTCCTCGCCCTGCTGTCGATCGTGGCCTACACCGTCCTCGCCGAGCGAAAGATCTGCGCGGCGATCCAGGACCGCATCGGCCCGAACCGCGCCGGGCCGTTCGGCATTTGGCAGCCGATCGCGGACGCGGTGAAGGCGTTTTTGAAGGAGGATTTCGTGCCGGGACACGTCCGCAAAGTCTTCTTCTGGCTGGCACCGGCTTTGACGATGGCGCCGGCGCTGCTGACCATCGCGGTCATCCCGTTCGGCTCGCAAGTCGGTGCCGAGAAGATGGTCATCGCCGATCTAAACGTCGGCATCCTGTACACCTTCGGCATCGTGTCGCTCGGGGTTTATGGCATCGTGCTGGCCGGGTACGCAGCGAACTCGAAATACCCGTTCATGGGCGGCATCCGGTCGAGCGCGCAGATGATCTCGTACGAGATTGCGATGGGCATGTCGGTGATCCCGCTGTTCCTGCTGGTCGGCAGCCTGAACCTCAGCCAGGTGATCGACTACCAGGCGCACGGCTGGCTCGGCTGGCTGGTCTTCAAACAACCGCTGTCCTTCGCGATCTTCCTGGGCGCGGCGTTTGCCGAAACCAACCGCCTGCCGTTCGACCTGCCCGAGGCCGAGCAGGAACTGGCCGGCGGGTACAACGTCGAGTACAGTTCGATCAAATTCGCCATGTTCTTCCTCGGCGAATACGCGAACATGGTCGCCGCCTCGGCCATGATGGTGACGTTGTTCTTCGGCGGCTGGACGCTGCCGTTCGCCGGATTGGATCAACCGGCCTCGACCCTGCTAGGCGGCGTGGTGCACATCGCGATTTTCCTGGCCAAAGTGCTGGTGTTCCTCGTGCTGTTCATCTGGGTGCGCTGGATGTGGCCGCGCTTCCGGTACGACCAGTTGATGGACCTGGGCTGGAAAGGGCTGGTGCCGCTGGCGCTGGCGAACATCGCCGTGACGGCTACCTTGCTGTGGTTGAGGGCCTGATGACTCCGCACCGCGCGACCAAGCCGTGATCGTTCAACGCAAAAACCTCTCGTTCTGGGAACGCCTGTACCTGCCGGCCATCTGGGGCGGGTTCAAGGTGACGGTGCGGCACTTCTTCAAAAAGAAGGTCACGATGCAGTACCCGGAGGAGCGCTGGGTGGTGCCCGAAGGCTACCGCGGCGCGCCGTACCTGGTCCGCGATCAGGAGGGCCGGACCAAGTGCGTCTCCTGCCAGCTTTGCGAGTTCGTCTGCCCGCCGCGGGCCATCAAGATCACCCCACCCGGCCCCGCGGTGGACCCCGGCACCGGCAACGTCGAGAAGCGCCCGCGCGAGTTCGAGATCAACATGCTCCGGTGCATCTTCTGCGGCTTTTGCCAGGAAGTCTGCCCGGAGGAGGCGATCTTTCTGATGCGGGATTACTCGCTCACCGGCGCGAACCGGAAGGAAATGATCTACGACAAAGAGAAGCTGCTGGCGCTGGGCGGCGTGCATCAGGACCGCATCCAAAAGTGGAAACGCAAGCAGCGCGAGGCGGAGGCGCAGGAGGTTTTCAAGCCGGCCGGCCAGCCGGTGGGCCACGACGCCCACAGATGAGCGCCAAAGCGGCCGCGCCCAAGGCCGCCAACGCCAGGGTGGAAGGCTCGGGGATGGGCACCACGGCGCCCTGTTTGAAGTCAGGAATGGCGGGCACACCGATGAGCGGATTGCCTAGCTTCAAGGGCACCACGTCTGTCTTGCCGAGTTGCCCGGCAGGCACGGTGGCGAGCGATGAACCCCAGAGCGAGCCATCCCACGCCACCATCTGCACCTGCGCCACATCGTGGGGCAGGATTCCGGGAATCGCGATGATGTCACCACGAATAGCACCTTGGTGGTGGACCTCCGTTTCCCCAACGGGAGCGAGGCTATCCACCGTTTGACCAACGAGGAGCTGTGCAAGGATAGAGGGACCGGCGACCGGCCCAATCAGGGAGCCGATGCGCGTGTAGGTATTGCCATTGCTGAACCACAGAACCCCTTGGCCCAACCCGCAGGCATCGAGAACACCTGCGACAAAAATGACGAAAAGGAACCTTTTCATATAGCCTCTCTTCCCTTGCTCAATTCCGTTTGAGCGCCGAAAGGCAAGTCCCGTACTGATGAGCTCCACATGGGGTTTCTCCGGGCAATGGCGTTTCTGCGTATTGCTGAATGGTCCAAAACATAACGTCATCAGGATCCACACAGGTGGCCGTGTAGTCGCCCCAGGCACCGCTGTCGTAGTAATGGCGTCCGGCCTGAAGCAACACCGGATTGGGCAACACGCTTCCCGTGGCGGTGCGCGCCGTGAAAAACGCCCCGATGTGTTCACCGGTGCGGGATCCCGTAAAACCAAGAACCATGTCCCCCGCCGGGCTGACCGCCAAGGATGGAAAGTAATACCAATAGGGGTTGGACGCGGCATTGTCGTAAACCCGGCCGGACGCGGAAATGGCCAGCGAGGGCGTGGTCTGGATCTTGAACCACTGAACGGCGCTGCGCGTGGCATCGGAGGGGGTTCCGCTGTAACCGCCATACTGATTTACACCAATGTGATGGCACATGTACAGGTAGCCGTTGCGCACCGTGGCCATCATCAAGCGACTGGCGACGCGCGTCAAGAAGACGGACTGCGTCGTGCCCTGGCACGAGCTCTGGGGCGCGGAAAAGCTGCTCGCGCTATCGAGGTCATAGTAGGGCTGGCTCACGCTCAAGGATACGCTGTCGGCCCAGGGGTTCTCGAGGAACTGGGGCACGCCGTTGACCCATTGCAGCCGCCCACACTGAATCCGCCCGGAAGGCGCCGGGCCTTTCGACAGAAACCAAGCGATGCCGTCGGACCCGATGGTGTCGAAATTCACGGCGGGTTGGAGGATCAGATTGGGATCGGAACTGAACAAGGTCAGGATGGTCTGGTCTTGGGGCAGGATCGGATTCAAGCACGTTGCCGTTTTCTTGATGGCCACGACCTTGTGCAGCCAGGCGCTCGGCGGCCAGGGGATTGGATCCACGTAGTAGTTCACAACAATATAAAGGCCGTTCGCGTCCACACCCAAAGTGGGGTAGTCCGCGGTGTATCCAGACTGTGCAGTGGGAATGACATAACGACTCCAACTCTGACCGATGTTAGTGGGATCGCTGCTCTGGCTCACGGCGAGGTAGAGGTTGCCCGGCCCCAGGCTTCCTCCAGCCGCACAGGCAATCCAGCGTTGACAATTTTGATCGTACAGGAGCCGCGGGCCGAATTGGCCGTCCGCGGTTCCGAACAGGGTCGGTAAGTCAGCCCATTCGAGGAGCGCGCCACTGCTCTTGGAAAACACCGCAATGACGGAGTTGAGCAATACTACCAAGTGGTTCGGTCCTGCTGCCATCTGACAATCAGGGTAGGGCCCCATCTGTCCGGCCGGACCAAGTACCTCGCCAGTGGTGCTGAGGGCAATGACATTGCGGTCATGCGCAAAGAGGGCTTCGTTCAGCAGGCCGTTGTAGCGGCCGGAGGGGTAGCCCGGCTCTTGCACTGGTGTGGTCACCTGGTATTTGGTGAGGTTCCAGCCGTACAGCCAGGCGTCCGGCAGATTGATGTACACCCCCACCTGGCAGTGCTCGAACCAACTGTCGTGCAGCGTGTGGGAGGCGGTCACACCCCCGGTCTGATCGTAGCGCACCGCGGTTTGGGCCCAGCGGAACCGGGCGTTGCGCACTTCCGTCGAGGCGTTCACGTAGTAGATCCAGAGGGCCTTGCTGGCGCACTGGGTGGGCACGCTGCCCGGCGTGCCGTCGATGTCCTCGCCGAACGAATCGTCGTTCACCGCGGTAAACACCGGCGTTTGGAGCGTGTCCGGAAACGACACGGGGCCGAGGCACAGCAGGTAAACGTTGTTGGCCGACTTGATCACGCAGCCCGGCTGGAAGGTGACGGTGGCGGGCCCCAGGTAGAAGCCGCTGGCGTTGTAGTACGTCTTGCCGCTTTCGAAGGTCAGGTTGGCGCCGGGCACGATCTCATAGTCGAACACCAATCCGGCCGGCTGGTACGGCGCGCCCGCCAGTTGCATCGGTGCCGCCAGGCTGTCACGCACCCCGCCGGCCTGCGCACTCGCCGTGGCCCGGTGGTCTGGTGACAGCCCCTCCGCCCGCGAGCCCGTGCTGGCGCGGAGGACGGAAGGGAGCTGGGCCACCATCGGCTCCAGATCCTTCCACGCCACCGACTCGACCAGCCAGGCCTGGCCGTCCGCGCTCGCAACCCACTGCTTGGCCACTGGCACGGCGGCTTCGCCGGCGGTCAGCGATCCCAGCGCCACGCCGTCGCCGCGATCCAGCGCAAACGCATGCCCCACGATCACGTTTACTGACAAGTCTTTAGGATAGACTACACGAATGGGAAGTGTTAGGGTTGGGCCTGGCGAAGCAGGACGGACGGAAACTCGATCATCAATCATTGGAAACGCTGCGGCTTATCGCGGTGCGGCGG
>JAKANS010000034.1 GCA_021823625.1 bacterium
CTTTTCGCCTCCCGGGGCCCTCAGAATCCATCGCGTGGACGGGCTCCAAACTCATGTCCCCCTCGAAAAACCACCCACTCGATTTCCAGAAGACCCGAACTTTTTTCGTGCGTGAACAAAGCTGCCGAGAAGTTGCCAGTAGAACGGTCGTTCTGAGCGCCACCAGTCCGGATGCGTGTCGCTGCGAATGCCTCGAACTCGCTCAAGGCCGATCGGACGGCGCGAGTATGCGCCGCCAGAATTCGCTCGTCGTTCCCGAGGAACGCCGCCAGGGACGCCCACTTCGGCGGGGAGAACGTGAAATCGTTGAAGATCCGCCGATTGGCCGCGACTTGGCCCTGCTCTGTCCGCGTCCGTTTGAGTCGTTGCGTCAAGGTTTCGCCGGTTTCCGCACCCAGCCCGAACCACCGGCCGGAGACCCGTTGGCCTTCCTCGTAGTAGTCACCGACGCAGAGATGCTCCGCGAAGTAGTCTTTTGCGTTCGTGAGGCTGTATTGCGTCTTTGCCGTGACCACGCGACGGACATTACCCGGACTGCGCGCGCATGTTGTGTATCCGATACACCGACGCGTTTCGGTGTTCTGCTGAACTGCCGGCATGAGATTGAACGCGAGGCTCACGCCGAAACCCGGCAATCAGCTCTGGGGCAGCGGGTCGAGGCCGCGCGTCTCGCTCTCGGTCGCGACGGTTGCGACCACCCTCGCCCTGCTGGCGGGCATTCTCATCGGAAAGGCATTATAATGAACCTGGACTTCCTCCCAACCGGGCCGATCACGTTCCTCCCGGATGCGCTTCGACATTTTCACCTGTCCCGCCAATTGCTCCTTGCCAGCGGCATCTTACTCGCGGTTTTCGCCCTGTGTCTCCTGTTTCATCCACGGAAGCGCAAAGGGCACGTCGCCAGGCTTGGCGGCCTGACTTGGCGGCGGAACCAGTTCTGCTGCGGTTGGCTTATCACCGGCGACACCGGTTCGGGCAAAACGACTTCCGGCATCAACCAGCTTGCCCACCAGGTTTTCCAGAACGAACCGCGCTGGGGCGGCCTCTGCATCGACGAGAAAGGAGTCTATTGGGAGACGCTGTCGGCGATGGCCCGGCATTACCGGCGGGAGCATGACCTGATTCACCTGCATATCCGAGACGACAACGCCGACCCGGGTTGGATGGCTGGGCGCCATAGGTGTGGGGCGTGCGCGGCGGCACGACCAGCAAGTCACCGGCGCGGACCGGCTGAAGTCGCCGGGCGTCAAATAGGTCGCCTCAGCGGATGGACCGTGAGCCAACGAATGACTTGATCGGCGCTCTCATTCGGCGGAAAGACCGGATAAAAAACGTGCTCAATTCGTCCGCCGCAAATGATCAAGGTGAGGCGTTTCAGAAGTCGCATTCCATCCACCTCAAATGTGGGCAAACGCAGGGCGTCGCAGAATCTGAATTCCGCATCGCTCAAGACCTCGAAAGGAAGATGGAGTCGTCGGACCATCTCGCGTTGATATTGAGTTGTCTGAGTGCTCAGACCAAACACTTCGGCGTGCCGCGCCGCCAACTCCCGATGATGATCTCGGAAGCTACAGGCCTGGGGGGTGCAGCCGCGCGCGCCGGGAATCATGTCCCAGCCTTCGGGCAGCGGCTTCCCCGGTACGCCGGTCATGGGATAGCAATAAATCACCGTTCTGGATGCGCTCCGTTTTGAAAGGTCAACCCTGTCGCCAGCCGTGGACACAAGGGGGATGCGAAGGAGTCGCATGCCCACAAGATGGTCTGCGGCGCCGTCATCGACCGGCGGAGGCAAATTGGGGGGCAGAGGGAACTCGATCGATGGCTGGCTTTCCAGATTCATCGCTTCAGAAGGTAGGCTGTGGTGAATGGAAAATCGAGCCCCATGTTTCCTTCCGATGGGTGACTGGGAAAATCCGCGGCGTGGGCGCCACTGCGCGGCGGCCGGGCAGGGGTTTGATTCACCAAACAAAGGTGCAAGCCCAATCCAGTTTCCTGACTTGAATGAAGTTGGCCTGCTGAGTTGCCGCCTACTGACGTGTTCACATTGGACGACGATGGCGGTGACGAGGAACCTGGACCGCAGGCGGCGCGGAGTCTGGGTGCGTTCCCGGCCTCAGCGGAGCAATGACCCCCAAGGCGACGAGCGCAGTTCAAGGCGTTCTGTCGGAGGCCCGGAAGCTGGGATTCGGCGAGGGCATCTGCGCGCCGACCGACGTGCGCCAGTCGCGCAGCCGCTGGCGAAGCTCGACGGCGTTGTCCGGCAGTTGGTCCGCAAGATCGCGGCGCTCGCCGGGGTCGTCCTTCAGATCGAACAGCTCCACGCGCTGGTCCTCGAAAAACTCCGGCAATTTCCAGTCGCCGACCCGCACGGCGCTGGCGGGCGTGGAGTCCGGTGCGTGGTAGTAATGCGGGTAGTGGAAGAACAGGGCGTCGCGGGTGAGGCGCATGTCCGGTTTTCGCAGCAGGGGGGTGAGGTCCAAGCCGTCCGGTGGGGAGTTCGTCGCATGGGGCAAACCGGCGACGGCAGCGAGGGTGTAGAACAAATCGGTGAGCACGACGGGTTCGCCGCATTCCGCGCCGGTCGGAGTGACGCCCGGCCACTTCACAATGAGTGGCACCCGCAGGCCGCCTTTGTAGAGCGTGCCTTTGCCTGAGCGCAGCGGCGCGTTGGTCGTCACCGGCATCGACTGCCGCTTGTCGGTTCCGAGGTAGCCGCCGTTGTCGCTCGCGAAGATGACAAGGGTGTTGCGGTCGAGACGACGTTTCTTCAACCGGGCGAGTACGCGGCCCACGCTGTCGTCGAGGCTCTTGACCATCGCGGCATAGACGGCGTTTTGGTGGTTGAGGCCAGGCCGGCGTTTTTTCTCAAAGTCAGCGATATCGTCGGGCTTTGCCTCGATCGGCGTGTGCGGGGCGTGATGCGCGAGGTAAAGGAAGAAGGGCTGCTTCGCCTCGGCCGCACGGTCGATGACCCGCAGCGCTTCGTCCGTAAGCCGGTCGGTCAGATATTCGCCGGGCCGACCGAACTCCAGATGTGGGACGTAGCGGAACTCGCCGCCGAACCGTCCCATGCCGCGATAGGGCCAGAAGTAGGCTTGCGGCGCGCCCCAGCGCGTGCCGCCGATGTTCACGTCGAAGCCGTGCGTCTCCGGCGCGTGGTCCGCGTCGCCCAAGTGCCACTTGCCGACGAGCGCGGTGAGATAGCCGCCGGTTTGGAGATGTTCGGCCAGCGTGGTCTCGGTGTGCGGCAGGTTGGCGAGGGACGCTGCGGGGCGGAGCTTCCGGTCCTTGGGTGGATTGAGCGCGCCTTCGGACCAGATGGTGAGGTGCAGCCGGGCGGGATGTTTGCCCGTGAGCAATGCCGCGCGCGTGGGCGAGCAGACCGGCGACGGCGCATACGCTTGCGTGAAGCGCACGCCGTCACGCGCCAGTCGGTCGAGATTTGGCGTCTCGTGCAAATCCGCGCCGTAGCAACCGAGGTCGTGCGCGCCGAGGTCATCGGCGAGAATGAGAACGATGTTCGGGCTTTGGGCGGCTTCGGGCCGTTGCGCGAAGGCAGGTAACAGCGTGGCTGGCAGAAGGACCAGGACGAACCACGCGGTATCAACCCAGGCGCGAAATCGTTGTGGTGGATGCTGGATGTTTGTCCTCATCAGCGGCGCAACAGCAGGTAGCCCAGCATCGACGCGGTGAACCCGAAACCGCAAGCCAACAGCACCCACCCCGGCCATCGGGGGCGGGCGAGTCGATACCAGAGAACCACGCCGGTGAGCGCGAAGACGATCATCGCTCCGCTCGCGAGGTCGTAGAGCGCCGCCCAGAGATTGTAAAACCAGCCTCCACCGTAACCGTGCAGGCGGTGGAACCCCACCAGGACCCGTTGCCAGCCGAAGCGCTTTTCCGTGATGGAGGCGGATTTCAAGTCGGCCGCCAGCGTCACTTCGGTCCGGTGACCCGGATGGAAGAACGTGAATCGCCAGTTTCCGTCGGCGTGTCGTTTGGCGGGTGAGCGCTTGCCGCTCACCCCAAGCTGTTCCTGGAGCGCAGCGGCGAACGCGTCTTCATCCGGCTTCGGCGACAGCATCGCGCTGTTCAGCGGAACGGTGCGTTGCGTCGTGGTCTCAGACGCCTTGCCGAACAGGCTTCCGCGTGTGAGCACGTAGCCAGTCACGAAATACATGACGACGAAGGCCATCAACATAAAACCGCAGTAGAGATGTATCCGGCGAATCCAGGGGTGCATGCTCAGCCGATGAAGTAGAGGTAGGCCATCAATCCAACCGACACCGCGAGGCTCACAATCAACACCGCGAGCGCGAACCGGCGAGCGCGCTCGCGCCGCACCCACAGGTAGATACCGCTGTCGGCAAAGAACATTACCAGCCAGGTGGTGATTTCGGTGTAGATGCCCCATGCGCCGAGGAAGCGCGAGCCAGGCACGTCTCCGGTATTGCCGTGAAGGGAGAGCAGCGCCGAGCGCAGCCCGGTGTGCTGCTCCTCGACGCGGACGATTCCCGCCGCGCGATCCGTGGCAATCACGTAGTTCTTCCCGGGCCGGGACAGTTCAAATTGCAGGTTGCCCGCGCCATCCCGTCGCATGTTCCACGGAATGACCCACCCGATGAGGTCCAACTGGTCGCGGATGGTCTCGCCGAGTTTCACGTTGTCCGCGAGGTCGGGGATGTTGAGAGCGCGCTCCCACTTCACCTTCTCACTCTTGACCTCCGGGAAGAGCCAGGGATGATTGAAGTCGAGCGAGGTGACGCCGTAGATGAGCAGATACCAGAAACAGATCAGGCCGCCGTAAAGATGGATGTTCAACAGCCAGCGGCGGGCTCGCGCGTGGGATTGGGTCGTTGCGGAGGTTGTCATGGCGCAAGATTACGGTCACGATTCATTCTGGTGATGCTTTGTACAACAGGACGCGCGACGACATCTCCGGCAAGTCGAACGCCAGGCCGTCCGACAACAGCTTTGCCCCGCTGATTTCGAAGTGGTTGTCTGTGTATGGGTCGTTAAAGCGATACGTTCGAGCTCGGTCGAGTCCTTTGGGCACGAGGGACTGCCGTTGGTCGGGGGAGTGAACACGGAACGCCTGGATGAAACCTTCCTGGGTCTTCGGATTGTGGAACTGCCAGCCGGCCCAAGTCTGGTCGGTGCGCGGCTGGGGCACAAGCAGGTAGAAGTCTTCGGCCAGGAAGCCCCGGAGCCGCTTGTAGGCATCCACATTTCGGCGGGCGGTCTGCCGCGTCGCGGGCGACCATTCGTGCAGCCGCCCGCTTAATCCGAACGCGCCGCCGAAGCAGACCTGACAGTTGTAGTCGGGCAGCACGAATTCCGCTTTGCGGGCCTCGTCCGCCGGGATGGAGAGGCTGACCACCTGCCCGCTGCCAGGGATGAACTGGTTGAGTCCCTCCAAGTGATAGCGGACCACCTGGGTGTGGATCGCGTCGCTGACCCAGATCGTGTGACGGCGCGCCAGGCTGGTCAGATCAATTCGCAAACCGCCGCCAGCGCAATTCTCCAGAATGACGCCCGGATGCCTCGCCACGACATGCTCCTCGATGCGATGCAGGCCCTCGAGGTAACGGATCTGCGTGATACCCTGCCGCCCGGGCGCGTCCTTCGTCTGCCAGTACGGCAACAGGTCGTGATTATTCATGTCCCAGCGGATGTAGCGGATGCCCAACTCCTCGATATAACGGTCGAGCAGCTTGCAGAAGTACTCCTGCACCGCTGGGATTCCCAGGTTCACCGCCACCCAACGTCGTCCGGGGATCGTCATCACCCAATCAGGATGCTCTCGCGCGAGGCGCGACTCCGGCCCCGCCCGTTCCGGTTCGAACCAGAGGCCAAACTGCATCCCCCGGGTGCGCACGCGCTCGGCCAGGACTTTGAGTCCCGAGGGAAAGCGCTTGGCGTCGGCGCCCTCGTCCCAGTTGCCCAGCGACTCGCTGATGGCCTTCCAGGTGATGTCCATTCTCTCGTACGGCGCCGAGGGAGTGCCGTTGTACCAGCCCGCGTCGATCTCGAAGATTTCCTGGCCCATCTCCGCGGCTCGATCAATCAGCGTCGCCGCCAGTTTCTCGTCGAGTTCCGCGCCGACCTGGAACCAGGTGGTGTACATGACCGGTGGCACGAGGCGTTGGCCGTCAAGGCCTGGCGAATAGCGGTCGCGGATGAGCCGGCGCAGCCGGTTGACGCCGGCATCCAACGCCCCGCGCCAACCGCCCAGCAGAATCGTCGGCCCGGAAATTTGCTCGCCGGGTTTGAGTCGCAAATCCAGGTCGGCGATGCCGCCTTCGATCCGCAGGCGGTGGCTGGCTGGATCCGCGCTGATGGTCGCGCGCCATTGTCCTGACCAGCCCAGGCCGACAAACAGCCCGGCATCCTGCGCCTGGTTTTGCAGGTAGAAAAACGGCAGGGCCAACCGCGACGGGCGGCCGCGGTCAGCGCGGAGAGAAACCGACCGCGTCGGGCCTTCCAATGGCGTGCGCGTGAGGGTGAAGTCGAAATCAGGCCCCGGCGGGAACTGCCGGTCAGCCTCCCCACCGCCGCACCGGGTAAGCACATCGACCGCGACGGTCGGTCGGTTGAAGCTCACATCGATTGTCCTCACGTTCGTCAGGGGTGGCAAGTCCGCCTGGCCATCGTTGCGGAAGACCACCGTGTATTCCACCGCGCCAGACTCCGCAAACGCCCGCGCCGTGCGCACGACGGTCAACCCTGAAGGATGACGCAGCGTGAGGGTCGCCCCCTGCTGCTCCAATTTCCACCCAGTCCAGTCAGCCGGTCCTGCCGGCTTGCCATCGTAGGTGAACGAAAAACCTGCGCCGGGCAGCAGCGACTGGCGCATTTCGTTGCCTGGATCGGAAGGCCAAGGCAGCCCCAGAGAGGATCGGTCCACGGTGGAAACGTTTTGCGCCCAACCCCAGGCAGCCGAGCCGAGGGCGCACACCAGGGTTGCGAGACGCGGGAGAGATTTCAGTTTCATGGGCGGGGCTTGTCGTTTGTCACGGCGTTCCGCTGCGCGCGCGGTAGAACCCATGCGGCCGTCCCGCCGCGCTTTCGTCCCAGGAGCGCGCGTTAGTGTTGGCCGTCCAGGTGAAGACGTTGCTCCAGTTGGCGGGAGAACTCAGCGATTCGGTTCGCTGCACCGTGTAGGGGATGCCCTCGGTCAGGTTGGTCAGGAGCAGGTCGAAGCTTCCGCTTTGATGTTGAGGCGAAAGGATGCGCAACGCGGGATTGGGCGGGATGAATTTCGCCACGATGGCATCGTCACTGCCGCCAGCGAAATTCGGCTGCCAGGCGTTCTTCACGGGAAAGCCGGGGCCGCTGCTTGTCCCCACCATGTAGAGCGAACCATCGGCATCGAGGAATCCCGAGCGGCCCTTGTCGCTCGCGGTCCCGCCAAGGAAGGTCGCATAGAGGATGCTGCTGAAATCGGCGCTGAGACGCACGAGTACCGCGTCGGCGCCCCCTCCCTTGACGCGCTGAAAAGCATTGGTCGTCACCGGAAAATTTGCCGAGGTGGTTTCAGCCGTGAGGAAAACGTTGCCGTCGGCATCTACATAGAGGCCGTCTGGATTCTCGTCGCCACTGCCGCCAATGTAAGTCCCGAGCAGGAGTTGACCGGTGTCGGTCTCTATCTTTGCCAGGCCAATATCACTCGGGCCGCCGCGCGTGCGCTTGAGCGCGCCAGGCGTGGTGGGAAAGTTGGCCGAGAGAGTCCCGAAGTGGACATAGGCGTTGCCGTGCGCGTCCACGGCGAGCGCGTGCGTGTTCAACACGTAGTCATCGCCGGAGCCGCCGAGGTACGTCGAGCAGAGCAGCCGCGAACCGTCAGGGGAGAAGACGGCCAGGAAGCCGTCCCAGCCGCCGTTGTAACTGGCGTCCGACTGCGCGCCCACGATGGCCAGGTCCGTGGACTTCGTGTCGCCGGCGATGAAGACGCGGTCCTGCGCGTCCACGCGCACTCCGACTTCGCTCGTCTCGTCGCCGCTGCCGCCGAACCAGCTCGCCCACAGCACCCGCGAGCCGTCGTTGGACAGCTTCACCACGCCCGATTCAATGCCGCCTTGCCGTGTCTTCTGATAGGCATTCGTGAACCACGCGGCGGGCGGATTGCCGCTCCCAACATCCGAGCCGAGTGCCGCACAAATGTTCCCCTGCGAGTCGAGCGCGAAGTCACGCACCATCGCGCCGACGCCGAGGTAGGTGGCCCAGACCAGATTCGAGCCGTCAGGCGCGAGCTTCGCGACAAAGGCGTTCTGCATCCCGTACGGGCCTGCGTTGACGCCTTGAAAGGTCGCCTGCACTGCGCCGGAGGTGACGGGGAAGCCTGGCCCCGCCCGTCCGGCGACGTAAATGAAGCCCTGCGCGTCCACTTCCACCGCGTAAGCGCGGTCATAGTTCGGGCTGCCGAGATACGTGGCCCAGAGGAGCTGGCCGGATGGATCGAATTTCGCAACGAACACATCGCACGGACCAAATGAACCAAGGGCTGTGCCGCCAGCGTTGAACGTGCGGTCGTATGCGCCAGGTGTCGTCGGGAAGTTCGTCGATGCCGTGCCCCCCACGACCAGGACGTTCCCATCCTTGTCCACGCAGACATCCCGCGCCTGTTCCCAGCTCGACGCGCCGCCGAAATAAGTGGACCAGGCAAGCGCGTAGTCCTCCAGCGCCCACGAGAGCGGGGCGGACTCAAACGCGAGGGCGAGGATGGCGGGCAGAAGGAGCGACGAGAGGGAGGCACGGCTTCGCACAGGCGACTCGTGCCGGACGATTTTCCGCAGACATTGATTGCGTGTCATGCGAAGAGATTACGACATCCGTAGTAACCGGCAAGCCCCTATTTTGCCCTGAGTGGTGGGACGGGCAAAGCTGGGAACCGAGCGAGGTTCGAGCGCCTCAGCCTGCGGATCGGGCTGCCGTGGCAGCCAAGCAGTGAGAGGATGACGCGGTCGCCGTTGGGGCTTGATCGTTCCTCGAGCCCGCCGAGCACAAGCGACTGGCGGCGGTAGAGGATCGCCACCCCAGCCGGCCACGGTTGGGCACGGTGCAGGAACGCCGCCGGGCCGGCCAGCGCGCCCCCATGTACTCCGCGCTCCGCGGGGGAGCGGTGAGGTGCTGGCGGGAGCGCTATTTCAGTACCACCGCCTTGGTCCGCAAGTTCCGTAGTTCAACTGTTCGACGCCCCAGCTATCGAGGACCTGCAACTCGTAGCGGGCCTGGAAGTAAATGCCGGAGTTCGAACTCTTGGGTACCACAAATTCAATGTGGGCCTCCACGTCGCCGAATTCAGTTGTGGTCATGAGGTTCACCGTGCGGCCCGACGGGCCGTTGACCAGCACGCCACAGCCCGGCTCGATCACGAGTTTCTTCGGGTCACTCGGATCGAGCCTCACCGCGTCCGCTGTCATCCAATCGCCGGTCCCCTTGCTGCTCCGGCCAGTCCATTGCTTCAGGCCATGGCCGTCAAACAGCGATATCCAGCCCGACGACGATTCGTCCGCAGCGCCGGCGGACTCCCACGCCACCAGCCCCAGCAAAACCAGACTCAGCAAAACCCCGCTTACAACATGTTCTGCTCGTTGAGTCATAGCGACCACCCTTCACGATACGGCGGATTAACCCACTTGTTGGCTTCCTGATCGTTGATGACTCGCATGGCTTCGGCGTCCCATTCCAAAACCTCCGCGAGCCAGCCAGTGGCGGGCTCCTCGGGCACAAAACTCCGCAGGGCAATCGTTCCGAGTAATGCGAGCTCGGTCATCTGGCAGCCGAATTCCAAGGGACAGTTCGTGGCGGTGTTCGTCTTGCAGCCCTCGGTCCACTCACGGTAGTGGCCGGTGGTGCGCGGCAGCGTCGGGGCCGGTCGTTGGTAATCCTTGAACTTCGTCGCCGGCAGCAGCAAATCGGCGCCGCCGTAAAAGCGGCTGTTCATTTTGCCCTCCTCTCCGATGAAGAGGATCCCCGCCTCGATCATTGGCATCTCCGTGGCCAGCTCCAGGGGCCGCAGCGGGCGCAGGCCACCGTCGTACCAGTGGAGACGCAACGAAGGTAAGTTATCAATCGCGGGGAACTGCCACGAAACTTGGTTGGCGTCACTTTGGCACTCGCGCGTCAGCAGCATCCGGCCCGATGGCTCGCGATGGTACGAACTCCAGCCGGTGACGGTCTTGGGCGGCCGGCGATTCAATTTCAAAGCCTTGAAGAACACGTGGAAGGAGTGGCAGGCCATGTCGGCGATCGTTCCCGAACCGAAGTTCCACCACGCGCGCCACTTGAACGGGATGTAGGCCGGATGATACGGGCGGTAAGGAGCGGGGCCCAGCCAAAGTTCCCAATCGAGGCCGTTGGGGACGGGTGGCGTCTCCTTCGGGCGTTCGAGCGAGCAGGGGTAAATCGGGTGCGGCGACCAAACATGCACCTCGCGAATCGGGCCCAGGACACCGGAGCGGAGAATCTCCTCGGTGCGGCGCGCCTCCGGGCTGGCCGCGCTCTGGACACTGGTCTGCGTAATCACATTCGCCTTCAAGACGGCTTCGCGCACGCGGCGGGCTTCGTGGACGCTGTGAGTCACCGGCTTGGCGCAGTAAAGATGCTTGCCGAGTGTCAACGCGGTCAACGCGATCACGGCATGCGTGTGATCCGGTGTGCCAATGATCAGGGCGTCGAATTTGTCCGCTTCCTTTTCGAACATCTCGCGAAAGTCGCGGTAGCGTCGGGCATTGGCATACCGGGCAAAGACCGGCTCCGCAAACTTCGCATCGCAGTCACAGAGCGCCACAATCCGCTCGTGCTCGCAGCCCTGCAGGTAGTTCTTGCCCATGCCGCCGATGCCCACGGCAGCGATCGCCAGCGTATTGCTTGGCGCCTGATGGCCGGCTCCACCCAGCACATGGCGTGGCACGATGCTGACGGTGGCCCAAGCGGCAGCCGAGGCGCCCAGGAAACGGCGGCGGGACCAGTTGAATTTGGGATTACGAGGGGAATGCTGCTTCAGGGTGGTCTTGGTTGTCATGGCCGCTCCTCCTAGTCGCTGACCTTGCCCTCGGCCAGGTCTTTCGTAGCTTGGGCGATGACGCTGCGGATGAACTCGGATGCCAGCTTCGCCATCCGGTCAGCGTAGTCTAAACCCACCGGTCGTCCGTCGATCACCGGCAGGGGGTGACACAACTCGTAGCCGAGGTACCCGCGGTAGCCAGCCTCCAACAGCGCGCGGACGAAAGGCAAGTGGTAGTCCGGTTCAACGTAACCACCGTAATCGTACGGCCCCCGCCACTGACTACGGATAGCAATCTGCCGGATCGGCGCGCCTGGCGCCTGCTGCTCGAAGTCGCCGCCGAAGTGCGACTGAACCTGAAGGTCGCCGACCTCGTGGACGGCCTGTCGCAGGTACGCCGGGGTCTTGTCCTCCATCAACGGCGCATCCATGCACGCCTTCAGGTGGGGCGAGTTGACCTCGCGGATCATCCGCAGCATGTGTTTATAGCCGGTGATGATCGGCCGGTGGTTTTGCAGGGCAAGGGTAACTCCGTGGTCGGCGGCGAATCGCGCTGACTCGACCAGGCACTCCCGGCACCAGACCCAGACTTGGTCTTCTTTTCCGCTGGCTTGGCTGGCGGGACGCCGGTCAGCTGCGCCCCCGCACGACCACCGCCGGCCCGTTTTTCCGCAGAATTCCGTCCGACGGACACCCGCCCGGCCGCGATCATGGGCACACCCTTGCCGAACCAGCGAAAAAAACTCGAAAACCGCCATTGACACCTGCGCCCGGCGACAAAAAATCCTCGTAAATGAACCCGGCGCAAAAGCAATTCTCCCTGAACCGCGCAGCGTCCAGAAAGCAATTTCCTATCGGTTTCATCGAGGGACATATGTTCAAAGCATCAATCAAAGGGGCCGTGCTGAGTGTGCTGTTGTTATTTTCCGGCTGGCCCGCGAAAGCGCATGAGGCCGAGGGATTGAATCCCGGCCTCGTTCGCAATGCCGGTTTCGAGGACTGCCAGGGGAATATGCCCTCAGGTTGGGAGACCTGGACACCGCGCGCAGAACTTGCGCCTGAATTTGGCACAGAACGCAAGACGAGTCGCTCCGGCACCGCCTGTTGTTTCATTCGTTGCCGCAGCTTCGAACAGATGGGCGCCTGGCAACAGCGGTGTTCCGGTATTGAAGCTGGGGGCACTTATCGTTTCACTGGTTACTTCCGAACTGAGGGGATCAAGTCGGCGCAGGAATCCGTTTGGATCAAGCTCGCCTGGCTGGATGCCGCAGGCCACGACTTGGCAAAGGATTACGTGACGCACTTCACACCCCAGGAGAATTGGGTTCGGGCGGAGGACGAAATCCCAGCGCCAACCAACGCCGTCGCTGTCCGCCTCGAGCTCGGGCTCCAATGGTGCGCCGGTACGGTCTGGTGGGATGACATCCACGTGGAGCGAGGCACCTCCATCACACCGCGCGTTCTGCGCGTCAGCACATCTTCATTACGGGCTCCGTCGCCCGGGTCTCCGGAGAAGAATCTGAAGTTCTACGCGGAAAAGATCGACCTGGCCGGCAAGGAACGGGCAGACGTCGTGTGCCTGGGCGAAGCGATCAATTATGTGAGCACCCGCTTGCACCCGAGCGACGTCGCCGAATCTATCCCAGGACCCTCCACTGCGATCCTCGGAGAGGCCGCGCAGCGGAATCATCTCTGGGTTGTCACAAGCCTCTACGAGCGCGACGGGAATCGCCTTTATAACACGGGCGTCCTGATCGACCGGGAAGGACGGCTAGCGGGACGCTATCGCAAGACGCATTTGCCGGAGGCCGAAGTGCTGAACGGCGTCACCCCCGGTTCGGAATATCCCGTTTTCCAGACCGACTTCGGCACCGTTGGAATTCAAATCTGTTGGGACAACTTCTTCCCGGAAGTTGCCCGCAATCTCGCGTTGCAGGGCGCGGAGATCATCTTCACGCCGATTTGGGGAGACCCGCGCGAGGACTCCTATGATTGGGACATCGTCGCACGGGCGCGCGCGATTGACAACGCCGTGCATTTTGTGGCGGCCATCTATGCTCCGGATCGCAGCCTTATTGTGGATCCCGGCGGTCACATCCTGGCGGATACCAAAGGCAGGGAGACGCTCGCCACCGCTGTGATCAATCTCGATACCCGCCGTCAGGTCTCTTGGTTGTCGGTGGGCAGCTTGGGTGAATGGAAACGGATATACCCCAAAGAACGTCGTCCGAGCACGTACGTCCCCTTGATCCAGGAAATGATACCTCAAAGTGGACGGCTCACAAAGGAACTCGATCTGAAACGACCAGCGAACCTCTCCGCGCCGCCACTCGCGCGAACAGCCTCAACCATCCTCTTTACGTGGGACTGCTGGCTTTTGGACGGAGTCGCCTCTTACGACATTCTCCGCGATGGCACGCTAATCGGAACCACGCGGTCTCTGAGCTACACAGCGACGAATCTCCCCGCCAATACGTCCGGCTGCTTCACTGTGCGAGCCAAGACCTCCCAGGGCGCGACCGTCGGCGAGTCGGAACCACTTGAGGCCGCCACCAAGCCCGCGGGCCGCGTGTTCAACGTGAAGGAATTCGGCGCCAAGGGCGATGGAGTCACCAAAGACATTGCGGCGATTCAGAAGGCCATCAAAGCCTGCACTCCGGGCGGAACCGTGCTCTTTCCGGCGGGCACTTATCTTATAGACCACCTCGAACTGAAGGGCGATATCACCGTGGAATTGCCAGTTGGAGCAACCCTGCAATTCCTGGACAAAGGCAAAGGCGACTATCCCACCGTGTCCGCGACTCTTCCTGGTCCTGACGGCGATGTGCCTGTGAGACGCCGGGCACTCATCACCGCCGTGCGTGCCTCCAACATCACCCTGACGGGTGGGGGAACCATCAACGGCAATGGGGCGAGTTGGTGGCCCCAGCCGAAAGATTTCCGACCTTGTTTGCTGGAGTTCATTCAATGCACCAACGTCTTTGTGCAAGGAATCAGCCTGGACGACCCGCCTGGGTGGAACACTCATCCGCTCTGCGTGGACAACGCGGTGTTTTCGGAGGTGAAGTTCCGTAAAATGTCCACGGCACCCGGCACTAATGGCGATGGATTGGACCCCGATTCCTGCTGGGACGTTCTAATTGTCGGCTGCGTGTTCGCCAACCAAGATGATTCCATCGCCATCAAATCCGGCAAAACGACAGCGACGCAACCAAAACGGCAGCGCCCCTGTGAGAACATTGTGATCCGGGATTGCCGGTTCGACGCCACGCTCGCGCCTGGCGCACATCCACTTGGCTTCGCCATCGGCAGCGAGACCTGCGGGGGGGTCAGGCACGTCACGCTCAAGAACTGTGAGTTCAAAAACGCCGCCAGTATTGCCAACCTCAAGGCCAACCGCGACCGGGCCTTTGCCACCGTCGAAGACGTACACATTGAAAACTGCACCTATACCAATGCAACATTCCGCGACGAACCGTGGAACCACGCTCCCATTGCGGTCGATTTGTTCTACTACGACCGGGTGGAAGGCCCCGGAGTGGCCGAACCGTTGGCTCTGTCCACGCCTATCTTCCGGGACATCCACTTCAAGAACATCACCATCGAGAATATCAAAGGAAGGTTTGCCTACCTGTGCGGACTGCCGGAGCAACCGCTCCGAAATCTCACGTTCGAGAATGTGACGGGCGCTGCAAAACAGGGATTCTTCGGGCGCAACATCGAGGGTATTCAAATTCATAAGGTCGAAGTCCGCACGAAGGAAGGCGACTCCTTTGAGTGGATCAACGTAAAGAACCGCACGGAACGTTGAGGAGCAAACTATGAAAAACAAAACGCAAGCGACGCACACCCTCACCCGCAGAACCTTCGTCACGACCGCCGGTCTCATCGGCGGCGCGGCTGCCTTACAGCTTACCCCCGATGCCCGGGCTGTGCCTGGCCCCGAGAAAGCTAACGCGCCCGCTGGCGTGCCACCCGCGCCGTATCTGTTCACCAGGCTCCGGTCCCGTTCCATCAGCGCCGAGAACCTGTCTGGTGCCAAGGGGGCGGCAAACAAGTGGAAGGACCTCCCTGCCATTCCGAGGGTCCACCCCGGCAAGACGCAAACGCTGGCCGACATCGAAGGGCCGGGCATGATTCGCCACATCTGGCTCACTTTTTGGCCGCGAACACCTGAGGCCCTTCGCAGCTTCGTCCTGCGAATCTACTGGGACGGAATGAAGTACCCCTCGGTGGAAGCGCCGGTGGGCGACTTCTTTGGATTGGGTCACGGCCGCGTGGCGCACTTCAGCACGCCGTATCTCACGGTGGCCGACGGTCGGGGCTTCAACAGCTTCTTCCCGATGCCCTTCTCCAAACACTGCCGGATCACGATCGAGAACGATTCGCCACAGGATCTCGGCGATCTTTACTACCAGATCAACTATACGCAGGGCGATCAGGTCACTGAGGATGTCGGGCGTTTCCATGCGCATTTCCGTCGCGACCGGCCGGCGCGCGGCACCAACTTCTTGTTACTTGATGCCAAAGGCACGCCGGGAGTCTATGTCGGAACCACCATTGCCTGCTTGCCGCTGGAACCCGGCAATTGGCGGGAAGGCGAGTTCCGGTTCTTCATCGACGGCGACAAGGACAAGGCCACGATTGCGGGAACCGGCTGGTCAGACTGGTTTCTGTCAGCCTGGGGGCTTGACCTGACCCAGAGCCTCTATGCGGGTTGCACCTACCAAGTTCCGCATCCGGAATGGGGGGACAAGTATTTCTGCTCGTGCTTTCGCTTCCATGTTCTGGACCCGATCTATTTCCAGCACGATCTGCGCGTTGAATACCAGCAGATCGGCCATTATCCGCCGGACAAGATCAACTTCAAGGATCGAGCGGACGACTGGTGCTCCACGGTCTACTGGTAGAGACTCACGGGCGAACCGTTTCCACCGCTGCCGCCGCGGGTGGAGCGCGTGAAGGGCATCACGATCCAGGCTTGGGAAGCGGAGGCTTTGAACCGCGCAGCGTCCAGAAAGCACTTTCCTATCAGTCGCGGTCCGATTCCTGGCGTGGAGAGATGAAACCGCCACGCGGTCGTTGTTCCTGGCATCGCTCGATTATTTGCCGGCTCTGTATGCGCTGATGCTGGCGGCAACCTGCAGCCTTGGCCGGAACGAGTCATCTTTATCCTCCAACCCAAGAGGCGGTCGGATGTCATCCGGGGGCGTTTCAACGGTTCACGCTCGAGCGCTCCATCACCCGCATGGCGGCAGTGACATTGCCCAGGCAGCATGCGCCTTGCGGGTTGCGGATTTCGCAGGCGCAGTTGCCGGTTTTCACTTCGGCGGTGATGCGTTGAGGGAGGGTGCATTTGCCCGTCGCTTGGATTTCCTCGCGGACCATCGCGTCGGTGAAGCCGAAGCAGTAGCAGAGCGGCACGGGGTCTTGGGTTTCCTTGAGTCCAACCCGCACGCGCACGTCGGGTTTCCGAAAACAGTCACCGTCAGGATGGAAGTAAATCACGTCGCAATCCGCCGAACGGCAGAATAGGAAGCCCGGTATGTTGACGGGTTCGAGGTGCTGCGGCTGCACCGTATGTTTCAGCGTTTTGGTTTCGACTGACTTGCCGGGCTGACCGCATTCCGGGCAGGTATTCGTTCCCGCCTTTGCCGTTTCGGCCAAGGTCGTTTCAGCGGGAGACTTGATTGAGCAGCAGTCTGACATCGCAGTATGGTGGATTGGAATTGCTGGTTTCATCCGCCCGGAAAGACAAACAGAGTGAAGGCGGCGGGCAACGTAGACGCGACGAATCGAGTAGCCACGGCGGCATTCTTTTCGGAATAATCTGGGGCGGCCACTGCTCTCAACAAGGGAAACATGAATCGCTTTGAAGCTATAATCGCGAAACACGACCTGACACTACGGCGAGGCAGGCTGCAAACGCTCCAGGTCAACGTTGGCCGCAACGTGCAATCAGGCGTGCCGCCATTGCCATGTGGCCGCTGCCCCCTGGCGCAAGGAAATAATGCCCGAATCGGTGGCGCAACGCGTGGGAGAGTGGATTCGCCAGCACCGTCCGCCGGTCGTGGACATCACCGGCGCGCGCCGGAGTTGAGCGAGCACTTCCGCTTCCTCGTCGAGACTTCCCGCGATGCCGGATGCCGCGTGATTGACCGGAACAATCCCACCATGATCGAGACGCCAGCCTTTGCCTGGTCACCAGAGTACTTGGCCGCCCAAGAAGTGGAAGTCGTCGCCTCCCTTCCGTGCTATTTGGAGGAGAACGTCAATGCCCAGCGCGGGGACGGTGTGTTCGAGAAAAGCATCGCCGCGCTGCGAAAGCTTAACGCGCGGCCGAGGGCGCACAGTTGAAATTACCGTTTCACCTCGATGTCCTTACCCGGTAAAATCGTTTGGGCTGGCCGGTGGCGTTGGTGTCGGTGATCTGAATTGTGCCGCCGGTGCCAGGGATGTTGGTGGCGACGGTTGACCAGACGCCGCTAGTCAGGTCGTTGGCCCGTTGCCCGTCGTAGTTGCGGCCAGGAACCGTGGCGAAGCTGATGACGCAATTCGTTCCGTCGAGCGCGAAGTTGGTGATTACGGGCGGCGTGCTGGTACCGCCGACCGGGCCGATCGGTTTGGTGGAAACCACGAAATTGTCGAAATACCGTTCCTGCGTTGCCGGTGAACCGGCGTTCCAGTAGTTCTCCAGGAACACGGCGTTGATGCCATAGGCGTTGTACGATCCAACCCAGTTTAAGTTCGTCTTCCGCGCTTCGAGTTGTCCGTTGGTCCACAGTTCGAACCATCCGTTGGCGGCCCCGGCGTCGTTGAGTTTCATATGCGCTTCGATGCAGTACCATGCGCCGGCATGAGCGCTGTCGAAAATCGGCGTGACGGAGGGCGCATAACCCAGCCAGCGCATGTTCGGGAAGTCGTTGTAATGGGTTGTCTTGAGGTTGCCGGCGGGGTCGGTGCCGGAGGCGGGGGCGAGCACCAGATAATTGTTACCAGTCCCGCCGCTCCAGACGTGGCCGAAGGCTGCTTCCGCCCAGTTGGCATTGGCCAGGATGATGGCGCGAGAGAGTTTGTCGGCACCGCCGCCGCTCCAGCCGGCTTGCCGCCGCAGATATACTCGCCAATAGAGTTCGCGGTAGTCGTTCGTGCCGGCATCGACCGGCCGGAAATAACTCGAGGGGGTCCGGCCAAACGCGAGATGCAAACTTCCTGCGCCCACCATGCCACTGGGGAAGATCACCTTCATGCCGGTGGAACCGTTGATCCCGACGGACGCCGTGCGCGTGAGCCTGCCGCCGGCGTTGTCGTACTCGAAATAGCTCGCGAGCCGGTTCGTTTCAAAATCATCGCACCAGATCCAGTCCGGGTGCGCGGCCCGCCAGTCATCACATTCGGACGCGAACGCACGCGCTGCGAGCACGAGCGCGAAAACCAAGATCAGCCTCTGATCGCGTTTCATATCTTCTCCCGTTTACATCGACGAGCGCACTCGGCAAAACCGCTCCGCTTGGCTTGGGGCGTTGGTGTCGGTGATTTGGATCGTCCCGCTGGCGCCGGAAATGTTCAGGGACAACCGTCCACACGCCGCCGGCCAAATCGTTTGCCCGTTGTACATCGGGGCTCAGACCGGCAACGCTGGCGAAGCTGATGACACAGTTTGCGCCGGTGAGCATCATGTGGGTGATGACGGGTGGCGATGGCGCTGAGGCGGAGCAAGTTTTTCATGGCTGGGAACAAGCTGGGGTGGGTGAAGGCAAGGTATCAATGTTATGGGTGTGCCTGGCGGGGCTTGCGGCTCGTCACGGTGTGCCGGTTCGCAGCCGGTAGAAGGCGCGAGGGACCCCAGCCGTCGATTCTCCCCAGGCTTGCTCGGAGTTGGTGGCGTTAAGGGAATGGATGGAAGCCCAACTCGGTCCGGAGCCGACCAACCCGGAACGTTCCACCGTATAGGGAATTCCCGCGGTCAGGTTGGTGAAGGTCACGTCGAATGACCCGCCTTGCAGCCGCGGAGACTGGATGCGCAGCGCGGGATTCGGCGGGATGAATTTCGCCACGATGGCATCGTCACTGCCGCCAGCATGATTCGGCTGCCAGGCGTTCTTCACGGGGAAGCCGGTGCCGCTGCTTGTGCCTACGATGTAGAGCGAACCATCCGCACCAAGGCACCCCGAGCGGCCCTTGTCGCTCGCGGTCCCGCCAAGGAAGGTCGCATAGAGGATGCTGCTGAAATCCGCGCTGAGACGCACGAGTACCGCGTCGGTGCCCCCTCCCTTGACGCGCTGATAGGCATTGGCCGTCACCGGAAAATTTGCCAAGGTGGTTTCGCCCGTGATGAGCACATTGCCAGCGGCATCCACATAGAGGCCGTCCGGATTCTCGTCGCCCCTGCCGCCAATGAGGGTGCTGGCTATGAGCGCGCCGGTGGGCGAGAGCTTGACAACCGCCCAGTCGAAGGAGCCCCCACCGAAGGTTCTTTGAAATGCGCCGGCCGTCGTGGGGAAACCGGCACCCGTAGGAAAAGAGGCGTAAACGTTTCCCTGGCTGTCGAGGGCCAGGTTGTGGGTACTCAGATACTCCTCGCCCGGGCCACCCAGGTAAGTGCCAAAATCGAGATTCGAGCCGTCTGGGGATAGCTTGGCCACGTAAAAATCCACGACGCCACCGTTATAGGTTCTATCATACGCGCCGGCTGTGGTCGGCATGTCGGTAGAGGAAACATCAAAGCCCAGATAGACATGGCCGCTGCCATCAACACGGATCGAAGCGGCTTCAGAATCGTCACCCGTTCCACCCAACCAGGTCGCCCAGAGCACCCGCGCGCCATCGCTGCTGATCTTGATCGCGCCGCAGTCCCGGCCGCCCTGCGGCGTTTTTTGAAAGGCGTTGGTGAACCATTCCGGGGGCACGCTGCCGCTGGGCGGGGCGGACTGGTTCGGATACCCGAGCGGGACATAGACGTCTTCATTGGTGTCCACCGCAATGTCCCGGCAGAGCGTTCCCACGCCGACGTAGCTCGCCCAGATCGGCCTTGATCCGTCGGGGGACAGCTTCGCCACAAAGCCGCTCTGCGAGCCCGCATAGCCCTGGCCAGGGGTGATGGGTGATTTGAACGCGGGCTGAAAGGAGCCGGCCGTGGTCGGGAACCCCAGTCCGCTCCGGCCACAAACGTAAACATAGCCGGCATCATCCACCTCGACGCCATAGGCACGGTCGTAATTGGGGCCACCCAGGTATGTGGACCAAAGGAGGGTCCCGCCGGCGGAGAATTTGCAGACAAACGCGTCACAAATCTGTGGGCTATCGCCGCCGCCGCTGCTGAGCGTTCGGTCGTAGGCCCCGGCAGTGGTGGGGAAATTGGCGGAAGCGGTGCCGCCCACCACATAAACGTTGCCATCCTTGTCCACGCAGACATCTCGCGCCTGTTCCCAACTCGACGCGCCGCCGAAATAGGTGGACCAGGCGAGCGCGTAGTGCTCCAGCGCCCACAAGGGCGGGGCGGACCCAAACGCGAGGGCGAGGATGGCGGGCACAAGTAGCGACGAGCTCGAGGCACGGCTTCCCGCAGGCGATCCGTGCCAGACGCTTTTTCGCAGACGTAGATTGCGTCTCATGCGGAGACATTACGACACAGGTAGTAACTGGCAAGCCCCGATTTTGCCCCGGGCCATGCGACGGGGAAAATGAGAAACGAGCGAAGGGGAGAGGTTCAGCCGCCGGACGCCGGGCGCAGTTCCCTCACGCGCTTGCGCTCATCAAAGGACCAGCGCACCGCGACTTACCGATAGGAAATCGCTTTTTTGACGCTCCGCGGTTTAGTCGTTCTCGACGAGAGCCGGATGCGGGAAATCTGCACGTCCGGTTCGACGAGGGGGGAGGGCGGCGTTGGTCTGTATTGCCATAATATGAATCAGCGCCGCTCTCGACTCTACTGGGCCATTTATGATTGGAACCACGAAAGACACGAAAAACACGAACGGATGACGTGAAGACCGGCGCCCACCTCTCAACCTCAGCTCCGGACTCTCAGCTTACCGGGCCTTCTGCATTTGCTCTATGGCAATCCATCCTTCCGGCGTGATGCCCATGATTTCCGTTGCAACGCCCAACGTTTGGTAGGTGTCGAAGAACGCCATTCGCGCAACGGGGTGGTCCACTTCGCTGATGATGGCACGGCCTTGTTCGCGCAGATCGTGGATCACCTGATCGAAGCCGCCAACCGGCAAACGGAAAGCGATGTGCTGTATGCCGCCTGCGGGAAACCGGGCGAGGTAGTCATGGAACATGCTTTGGCCGGAAACAGGTTGGACGAGCTCGATGAAGGCACCTCCGTTAAAGGCTTGGGTGGTGAGCCATTCACCGACCACGACCTTGCCGTAGTAGGTCATGCCCAATTCGTGCGCGCGCATGGATGCCGGCTTGGGGAAGCCGGCTATGCCCAAGGCGCCCGTGAGGAATCCAACGGCGGCGTGAATGTCCGGGACCACCCAGCAGATTTGGGCGAGTTCGAGGCCAGCGATCGGGTTGTTGAGATTGCTCATGTTTGTTGGCAGTCCGGAACTGATAGGAAATAGTCGTACCGGATGTTTTTCCGCGGACATTGATTTCGTGCCATGCGGAGAGATTAGTTAGGACAGACGTAGTAAATGGCAAGCTCCGATTTTGCCCCGGGCGATGCGACGGGCGAAAATGAGAAACGAGCGAAGGGGAGAGGTTCAACCGCCGGACGCCGGGCGCAGTTCCCTCACGCGCTTGCGCTCATCAAAGGACCAGCGTACCTCCACTTGGCTGGCGGGTTTGGCGTGGGCGATGGCAGCAAGGATTTCGGGGGCATATCCGCCATGGGTATCGCCCACCCACGGTGCTTCAAATCGTTGCGGATGGCCCCCACCCGACGGGGCCAATTCCAGTGCCTTTTCCTCCACGCGGCGGACGGTCCCTGCCGTGACGCCTTCGCCGGTGATCAAGCGAATACAGCGCAGGCCGGTCACGTTCGCCCAGTTCACCGAAAAGTGCTCGCCCGGCTGGATGCTGGTGAAATCCACGTTGCCTTGGCGAGACGGCGCATCAATCATGAACCGCCAAGCGCGGCCTTCCGCATCCAGAAGGAGAAGCTGGTTCGCAGAAACTTCGCGCACCGTCCCCCTGGTGGTGCCGTCCTGGAGGCTGGCGGGCCCGGGTTCGCGGACCACGAACTCGACCCGCACGGTGGCGCCGGTCAAAAGCAATGCGAAGAGTGCAAGGAGCGATGCCTTGGACCAAGGCCCGGTGCGGCTTCGCGTGGTCGCGACCAACCGTCGGACCCGCGTCACGAGCGGATGCTCTGCCGAGGCATGGACGCCAACCAGCAACCGGTGCGGCTTCCCCGCCAGCCGCTGCAACACGTCGGCGAACCGCAACCGCTCATCCGGCGTGGCGGCGGCGGCATCGTCGCACGCCCACTCGGCGCTTTCAATGAACGTCCGGACAGTCCACCACGCGGCGGGATTGAACCATTGCGGCAAAGCCAGCAACCGGATGGCGAAACTCTTCCACAGGTCGCCCCGCCGGTGGTGCGCCCATTCATGTCGGAGAATTGCCTCTTGTTCCTCCAGACTCGTCGCGGCGAAGAATGCCGGCGGCACGACCAACGCCACGCGTCCCGGCAGACGACACAGCAGCGGCCCGACACCTTCACAGGCCAGCACGACCGGAGGGTCCGACTGACGACAGCCGAGTCGCCGCCAGTGTCGCCACATAGGCAATGAAGCCGGACGCGCCGCGCGCAACCGACGAAGCAGCCGGACATAGTTGAACGCCCAAACCAGCGGCAGAATGGCAATGCCACCCACCCACGCCGAGCCGATGACATTTCTCGCCGTCGTCCAGACACAATTCTGAGGGGCCACCCTTGCCCCCGATGATGCTGCGGGAACGGGTCCGGCCGCACGTTCCTTGTCTGCCCAGTTCTCTCGGGCAGATGTCGCCTCGACGACCGCCAGCCTGATGGGCACGGAAAAGAACATCCATCCCGGCAGCAAAACCAGCACACAGGCCAGGCGGCACCAGCCGGGCGCATCGTGAAATCGCCGCGCCAACAGCCACCGAAACACCAAAGCGCCCAGCAACACCCAGAGGGCGCCCTTGACGAGTTGCGGGAATAGCTGCTCAAACGCGGCTGTCACGACATCACTTTCTCGCCTGGTTCTTCTCCGCCTCCTGAATCAGCCGCCTCATCTCCTTAAGGTCTGCCGCCGACACGGACGGGTCGTTGACCAGATGCGCCACCAGCGGCACGGCACCGCTCACCCGTTCCAGCAGTAGGGACATCATCGGCCGGGAGACTTCCTCGGGCTTGAGCACGGCGTCGTACCGGGCGGGGCGCTCGGCGGATTTCCGCACTGCCTGCTTGGCCACCAGCCGGTCCAGGCGTGTCTGGACAGTCGTGTAGCCGACGTCACCCTGCAGTTCGCACATCGCGCGATGCGCCTCGGACAGGCTCACCGCTCCTCTTTGCCAGAGCATCTGCATCAGGGTCATGTCCCCCGCCGACAGGCGCTGCGGACGCTCGTGTTTCTTACGCTTCAACATCGGCACCAACTTTTACGAACACTGTCGTAAATGTCAAGCGGGGCGCGTATCGAAAAGGACGTTCGAGTCCTACCTACAACGCGCGCAGTGGCGGCAACGAACCCTCCTAGACTAGCGCGTAAAGTCAGGCAGGCCATTGTACGGCGAAGTTGGAAGTTTCAAGGATACTTCGGGTCGGCTCAAACACGAAAACACTCGCCGCTTCCGTTCCTTATCAGAAGCTTTCGATGATGCCGTTATGACAACGTGGAGATTATGCGCCGTGCTGACTTGCCAGCGCCAAACGATGCCCCAACGCCACAAGCGGACGGCGAAGAGTTTGTTGCTATCGAGTCGCATGGTTCGTTTAGCGGGTGATGTTACCGGTACGCTGTGCATCGTCCGCGATTTTTTTGCCCAGGGCAAGAATCGCTCGCGCCCCACCCGTGACGCCGAAAATGTAACCCGAGAACGGTGTGTGCTTCGCTTTGTATCCGGGGAACAGTTCGAACCCCTTTCCACCCCAAGGAAGCAGCTTGACGATCGGCACGGCGCTCACCGGCATTACGCCTCCCCAGCCAGCGCCGGTATCCGAGTGATACAGTCCCAGGATGAACCAACCCTTGTAGTTGAGCGGGCCCGCATCGTCCGGTCTCGCGCCGCAATGTTCTCGATGTTGCTCTCGACGCGGTTGTAATAGTGGCCGGGATAGGGAACGTATCGCCGAAGCCACTGGTCGGCGCCGTAAATCTCGTAGTTTCCACCGCCGTTGGAGATGTCCACGACGCTAACGAACCAGGCGAGGTAGTCCACTTTGATGAACGGGCGGTCCTTGTGGATGGTGATCTCCTGAACGGCATCCGGGCGCCCCTGAAGACCCTGCCATCCAAGCCGGTTCCGCTCAGGTCCATCCATGAGGATGACGGCGTTGGTCAACTCGCCTCGCCAGGCGGCGGCGTCAATCCGACTTCCCGCCAGGTTGGTGTTGGCCGTCTTGATGGCGGATTCGCGAATCGCCGTTTGTATTTGGCGCGAAATAGCCGTAGCGAACGCGAAGGCGACTGTTTTCAAGAATCGCTTCCCAATGACCGGCTTGGTCCTTGCCCGCCTGGACCCGGCCCCAATCGGGGGTCTGGCCCGAGGTCCCTGCTCCACCACAAAAAGCGACCAGCCAGCCCAATACGATCTGTTTGGTCCAGGAATGCCGCACGGTCATAGACGATCGGCGGAGCGCATGACCTGATGCGCTCAAGTGTTTTTTCTTAGTGATGACCAATCCCGCCAGCCAAAGAAGGTGCTTTGTCATAGTTGGAGTTTCCTGGGTCTGGTTCATTGCTACAGGCTCTCGCCTCCGCGCTGATCGTTCACTGAGTTTTCTTCTTCCATGCCCGCACGTACTCGATGCCGAAGGTGGAGGGCAGGTCCTTGTCGTCGGGCAGCCCAAACCAGTCAGGCATGGTCTCGCTGTCGAAGATCAGCCGGAGCGGCTGGTGCCAGTGGGTGTTCTCCACCGTGCGCACCACCACGCCGTCAACGTAGAACTTCAGATCCTCCTCGCCCCAGTCCAAGCCGTAAACGTGATAATCGTCGGCCAGGCGCCAAGGCGCGACCCAAATCCCGCCCACGCTCCAATGCTCCTTCTTCCGGGGCGTCCGAAAGACATGGAGGGTCATGTGGTATTTGTGCTCGAAGCCTTTCGCATTCCCTCCGATCTCGAACACGTCAATCTCGGTCAGCCATCCTGGTGCCTCCTCGCGCTGGAACCAGAAGGCGCTTGATCCGGCTGAATTCATGGGCTTCGCCCGCACCTCATAGTATCCATAGGCCGAGCGGACTTTGGAGTAGAGAGACGCGGACGTGTAGTCGTGGAAGCCGTGCTTCCCTTCCTCGGGCGGCAGTTTATCCTTCCGCATCGCCAGGTGGAGTTTGCCGCCCGAAACGGTGACGTTCTTGTCGCTGAAGAGCGCCGGCGGGCGGCCGCTCCACACCTCGCCACCCAACGCCCATTTGTTGCGGTCCAGGCCTGGACCCTCGAATTCGTCGCTCATCGGCTCGAATTTCACCCAGCCTCCGTTGTTCCCTTGATCGGACAGCGGATACGCGTCGGTGATGCGCTTAGGCGTTTCGCCAAGCGGGCCCGTCCGGTTCCATATCCTGGCCGGCCGTCCTTCGCCAGTGGGGCCTTGCGGCACCGGAGACGGCGCATCAGCGGCGACGGCAAGGCACGCGGAAAAGCAACACGCCCAGCATAGAATCGCTTGTTTCATTGTGCGATGTTCAATGCTGCTCGTTGATCCGGATCCATTCAAGCGGAAGCTTGTCGTCCACTGAACGTGAACGATTAGGGCCGTATCGGATCCAGTTCCTGCTCGCCGATTCCACCCGCAGCCGGAACCTCGCGACGAGAACCCGGCAGGTCTGTTTGGAAGGACGCGAAACACTTTGCGGAAAATGTCGAAATGGACGGTCGCCGCACGTCATCATGGAGAAGCCGCGGGGATTCCGTGGCGCGAACAAAAGCAAAAACGACAGAGATCGCTATGAATGGATTCACATCGAGCACCCGGATCGCCATCGTTTATCACAGTGGCTACGGCCACACCAAGCGGCAAGCCGAGGCTGTGAAAACAGGCGTCGAACAGTTGGAAGGCACCGAAGCCCTTCTCCTGACCGTCGGGGAAGCACAGACGCGCTGGGAGGAACTGGTCTCCGCCGAGGCGATCATTTTCGGCGCGCCGACCTATATGGCCGGCGTATCGGCGCCGTTCAAGGCTTTCCAGGATGCGACCTCCCATGCAGTAATGGCCAAGGGCTTTGCGTGGAAGGACAAGTTTGCCGCCGGCTTCACCAACTCGGGCGCTCGTTCCGGCGACAAGCTGGCGACGCTGATTCAGATGGTTCTTTTCGCCGCACAGCACGGCATGCACTGGATCAATCTCGGCCTGCCGCCTGCGAACAATTCCACGACGGGGTCGGAAGTGGAGCTGAATCGGCTCGGCTTCTGGCTTGGCGCTGGTGCGCAGTCGAATATCGACCAAGGCCCGGACCTCGCGCCTCCGCAAGCGGACCTGCGCACCGCCGAACATCTTGGCCGCCGTGTCGCCGAAACCACACTTCAATTCGTGCGCGGTCGCCTCATCACCCGACGGGCTAGTTTGGATGAACCCGAACGTTGTGCTTAAATGTCGAAATGGACGGTCGCCGCACGTCAACAATGTGAGGCCGCGGGGATTCTGCGGCGCGAACAAAGAACGAAAACGACGGCAAGCATTATGAAATACGCATTACTTGTTTACCAATCACAGGACCACTTCGATCGTCGGGATAATACCACGATAGCGGCTGGCAGAGCCTATGGCGAGGCCCTTCAGGCCGCAGGTGTCTTGGTCGGGGGCGCGGGACTCGAGTCGCCGCAAGCCGCGACAACGGTCTCAGTGCGCGACGGGAAACGGCAGGTCCATGACGGCCCTTACGCCGAGACGAAAGAGTTTCTCGCCGGATTCGGCATCATTGACGTTCCGAATTTGGATGCCGCGTTGGAATGGGCCGCGCGCCATCCCGCGGCTGGTTTTTCCAAGGTCGAGATTCGTCCTTTGCTGGGATCGCATTTCGCGGTCGGCAACTCCAAGCCGTCATGACGCGTGTCCGCCAGTTCGGACCTATCATGGCCACGTTGAGGAATTTCGCCGTCACCGTGCATCCCAGTATCGCAGAACGAGAACTTTGATGCATCGCCGAAACGCAGGTCGTGAGCGAATCTTCCACACAGGCCGCAATTGAAACCGTCGCGCGCAATTCGTATGGCCGGCTGATCGCGTTTCTGGCGTCGCGTTCGGGCGATGTCGCTGGCGCGGAGGATGCCTTGAGCGAAGCCTTTGTGGCCGCCTTGGAGAAATGGCCCACGGACGGTGTTCCCGACAGACCCGAAGCGTGGCTGTTGCGCGTGGCACGCAATCGTTTGACTGACGCCGCCCGGCACAATCACGTGCGACAGCAGTCAGAAACATTTCTGAGGCAAGTCGCCGAGGAAGCGCAGACCATGGCCGAGACGCACGAGCATTTTCCTGACGAGCGGCTGAAATTGCTCTTCGTCTGCGCGCATCCGGCAATTGATCCGGCTGCGCGCACGCCGCTCATGCTGCAAACCGTGCTCGGTGTGGATGCCGCGCGTATCGCATCGGCGTTTCTGGTTTCACCGGCGGCAATGAGCCAGCGGCTTGTTCGCGCGAAAATCAAAATCCGCCAGGCCGCCATTCCCTTCCGCGTGCCCGACCCCGCGGAGTGGGCCGAGCGTGTTTCCTTCGTGCTCGATGCGATTTATTCCGCTTACACGGTCGGCTGGGACAGCCTGAATGCAGCCAGTTCAATCCATCAGGCCCTCGCCGCTGAAGCTGTCAGCATCGGGCGAGTGCTGGTTCAGTTGATGCCGTCTGAACCCGAAGCTCATGGCCTGTTCGCGCTAATGCTGCACTGTGAGGCCCGCCGCGCGGCACGGTACACGAGCGAAGGGGAGTTTGTACCACTCGGCCAGCAGGACACGGCTCTGTGGTCTCAGCCGATGATGGAGGAAGCAGAGCAACACCTGCGGTCGGCTGCAGCATTCGAGCGCATGGGACGCTATCAATTGGAGGCGGCCATTCAGTCCATTCATGCCAACCGGGCGAAAACCGGAAGCACTGACTGGCAGGAGATTGCATTGCTTTACGAGGGCCTGGTGCGCGTCGCGCCCGGTATCGGCTCACTGGTCGGACGAGCGGTTGCACTCGCGCAAGCCGGCCAGGCCGCGAGCGGACTCGCCGCGCTCGAACAGATTGCCGCGGGCCGAACCGTCGATTATCAACCGTACTGGGCCGCGCGGGGACATCTCCTGCAAATGCTCGACCGTAACGACGAGGCGCAAAAGGCGTTCACCCGGGCCGCCAGCCTGACTGACGACCCGGCGTTGCGCCACTATCTTTTCGAGCGAGCGGTCGAGAACATTTGACGCGTAAAAAGAAAGACCATGACCACAACCGTTTCGTACTCGGTTCGCCCCATCGGTTTCATTCGTTCCGATTTGAAGTGTCTGGGCGACGCACCTCGGCAAGGTTTGGAGGGAGCGCCTGACACCTGGCTTGAGGTCGCCCCGGAATTTGTCGAAGGGCTGCGGGGCATCGTCCCGGCCGTGCGCAAGCACCTGGTCGGCGAAGTGCCGCACGGCGGCGAGATAGAGGGCGGCGTTCGTCTGGGGCGCATCTGCAGCCGTGCCAAGGCCAGCTTTAGCCAGGGTTCCGAAAGCGACGGTCAAGGCGAGTCCCCATTGGAGCCGCGAGCGAGTATCAAATCGTTTCATCGGTGGAGTTTGGACGGGGATGAGCTTCGTTCTCTCCGGTTGGAAGTCGAGGCGTCCAGTTGGGTGCTTCCGCCGGCCGGGGAGTAAAATCTGGTGGGGAGCCGGCGGGGCATCGCCGGGGTTGGATGGGGCCGATGTATTCAGTGGCGACCACCGCGTCATCGAACCAGACGCGGCTGACGTGGCCGGCGGACGCCTTGGTGATATAGACGTGGAGCCAAAGGAAATTGAGCTTCAATTCATCGGCAGTCCGCCAGCGAAAGCCTTCAAACGGTTGTCCGCCGGGCGGAACTTGGAAGTTCTCGGGGCCGACCTTGGCGTCGTTCCAACGGACGCCTTCACCGTCTCCGCCGGGGATGAACTTGTCGTAAACCCACTTGCCCTTGGGAAAGCCGGGGCCAAGGTGACTCACGCGTTTGCCGTCAATCCACAGCGCCAGCTCGCCGTTGGACTGGCCCACGTCATTCATCTTGAGCATCATCTCGACGCAAATCCACTGGCCACGCGCAACCTTGAGCTGCGGATCGCGAATAAAGCTGTTGCCCCACGTCTGGCCCCGTGGGGGACTGCCGCGCATTTCGCACCAGTAGGTGTAGTAGTCCCAGGTCCAACTCGCCCCGTACGGCTCGATGTCCACGAGGAGGCTTTTGTCGCCAGCGGGCCGCTCGCCCGCGCCGCCCTGCGGCCACGGGGTAGCCGGATTGTAGCCGCCCAGACCGGTGCCGAAGTGATGCAACGGCGCGCAGTCCGGGTCGAACTTCACATAGAACCGGGCGTGGAGCTGGTGGCATCCCGGCAGCAGCCGCCGATACAACTGCGCGCCGGTACCCTTGCCGCCAACGTGTGTCATCTGGAGCGAATGTTTGCCGCCGCTGCCCGGTGGCACGTCCTCCGAGAACGCCATGTTCTCCGCGCCGCTCACCGTGTCCCAACGCGGCTTCAACGAGTCGAACGACGGCTCTTCGAAGTTCTCGGCGAAGACGACGCGCGGGTCCTTCTCGATGCCGATGTCACCGGGGTAGTCGGCGGAAAGGCTGCGAGCAACCCCACTCGGAGCAGGGCCGTCGCGCGGCGGTTCAAGTTTCGCGAGCTGTTGGCGCGACACCCGGTCAATCCACGTGCCGCGATACTCGTTGGTGAGTCGCTGGAATGCTGCGTTGGCTTCGGCAGTCTTGCTGTCGCGTGCCAACGCCGCAGTGGCTTTGAACTCGTCCTCGCCCACCGTGAACGCCTTGGCACTGATGCGCACCGCCTCCGCCACGCTTATGGTCTCCGGCACCTTTGCCAGCGCGGGCGGATTCGTGTCCACAAGAATGCTGAAAGCTGCTGGCGAACGTTCCCGAAAGAGCCGCGCGCGCATGTCGCGCCGATAATTGAAGGCGTCGCCGCCCTCGCGCCCGCCAAGTGGGTCAATGTCCGCGGTGGCCAGCGAGTCGGCGCCCTTCGCTTCGGCCAGGATGTTCCCTTGGGGCGAAATGATCATCGAGCCGCTGCCGCGCTGGGCTACGACCAGATAAACGAAATTCTCCACCGCGCGTGTGCGAAACGCGGCCAGGCTGATGTCGCCATCGCTAATGGCTGCGCCGCCGAGCGTCGGATGGAAGACAATGTCCGCGCCCGCCAAGGCCAGACAGCGCGGCGCCTCGGGAAAGACCATGTCGTAACAGATCAACATCCCGACGCCGCCGAGGTCTGGTGTGTTGAAAACGGGAAAGCTCTCGCCACGCTTCTTGTCCAGCTCGTGGATGGGCATGTTCACCTTGTGGTAACGCCCGAGTTCCTTGCCGTCGCGGTCCAGAAAGAACGCTGTGTTGCGCACCGCGCCATCGGCTCCGAACAGGTCGTTGCACAGTACCAGGTACATCCGGTGCGACGCGGCGACGCGCCCCAGCCGCTCCAGCATACGGTCCACAGCGGATGGAAGCACGCCCTTGAGTTGAGCAGGATGAGCCGCTTCCCATTCGCCCAGGCCCAGGGTGTCTTCCGGGAAGGCCAGCGCATCGCATTTCTCCGCGCCCGCGCGGTGGATGATTTCTTCCAACTCGCCCAACGACTGCTCCACGCGCCTGAGCACTTCGGCTAGTTCGTTGATGCGCCAGTCAATCGAGCGGCGCCTCGGCTGCGCTGCAGCGATGCGAACGGCGTTGGTTGCTGCCGGTAACGCGCTCTCCGCCGTGGCGACCGCAGCGGCCAGGTGTGGAGGCGTGTCGCTGGCCAGTGTGAGCAGGAGGCACACGCGCCAGGCGGCCTTGGGAAGTGCGCTGGGTTTCATGGCTGCTCAGTTAACAGTTCCTTTCACCAGATCGCAAGCCGTGCGTGGAACTTCCGCACCGCAAACAGCCGCTCGCCCACCATGCCAGCCAGAACAACGTTGAACGTGTCCTGGCAATCGAGCTTCAAGAGCCGGACGTGCATTTTCGACCAAGCCTCTTCGGCCCACTGCTGGTGCAGATGTTACGGCACCACTTAGCACAGTGACGCCGAGACACGAGGGATTTCGATCACGAACGAGACGAGTTCAACGCGAAACGTTTTGACGGGCGGAGCAGCAAACGGTCAGAGCGAAGGGAAATCAAGGCAATATAGACCGTGCCAGTTTGGCCACTGGAGTACCAAAAACAAGGACGCGACGCCGACGATGATCGAGCCTTTGGCCGCGCCGCAGCGTGGGTGAGCCTTGGTGTCAACCGCCGCCCGGCTTGCGTAAAAGCTCGGCCGACAAGCGATCAAGGTTCTGCTCGTTGGCGGGGCGGAAGATGTGTTCCAAGCGGCGAGCAATTTCTGGTTTTTCGAATTCCTGCAACCAGGATAGGACAGTGCCCGCGGCGGATGGAGCCAGGGTGATGGTCAGGTGATACTTTGGTTCGCAGACGTGCTGAAGGAAGATCTTGCTTGGTGGTTCTATTTCCGCAAACACGATTTCGTTTCGGTAGTTTCCGCCATCGGGTCCGTGCATGGTGAAGGACCAGCGGCCGCCAGGTTTGAATTCGCAGACATCGAAAGCATTGGTGAAGCCGGCTGGTCCCCACCAGCGCGAGAGGCGTTCGGGATCGCTGAATGCGGCAAAGACTTGTTCCACGGCTGCCGGGATTTCACGGGATGCTTTGAATGCACTCATGGTCGTTTTGATTTCGCTTTGCCTCCGGCGCGCCGCTGTTCACTCTCGCGGATCATTTCACTGAGGTCCGCGGCAGGACGGATCTCGAACGGTCCGGCCTTCACGCCCGGGTGTTTCGACATCAACTGAATCGCGTGATTCAGGTCTCGCGTCTCAAGCACGAGGATGCCGCCAATTTGTTCCTTCGTTTCGGCGTAGGGGCCGTCGGTGATGGACACTTTGCCACTCTTCCAGCGCAAGGTCGTGGCCGTTTGCGGGCCTTGCAGCGCTTCGCCGCCCGCGAAGTGTCCCTTCTTCCGCAACTCGTCGTCGTAGGCGACGCACTCGTCCACCATCGCGTTGCGCTCGGTTTCAGACATGGCCTCGACCTTGTTCGGTTCGATGTAGCCAAGGCAGATGTATTTCATATTTAATTCGTTCTGTTTGTTGTTTCGACGGTCTTCGGATTGACCGTTTCGGAAGATAGTCGCTTGGGGTTTTCGAAATTCGACAACGTCCATCACTTTTCTTCGCCCAATTCCCGAAGCCGCTTTTCGAGGAATCGCCGTTCCGGTTCTAATCGCGTGAGCGCCAGGGCGCGTTCGTAGGAGGCACGGGCCTCGGCGCTCCGGCCCAACCGCCGGCACAGATCCGCCCGCGCCGAGTGCGCGAGGTGATAATCCGTCAACTCGCCGCGGGCGAAAATGGCATCAATCAGCGCCAGTCCGGCCTCCGGTCCAGCCCGCATCGCCACTGCCACGGCGCGATTCAGCTCCACGACGGGCGACGGCTCCGCCCGCGCCAGGACGCTATAAAGCGCGATGATTTGCGCCCAGTCCGTCGCCGCGGCGTCGGACGCTTCGGAATGCACCGCAGCAATCGCCGCTTGCAGCGTGTAGGGGCCGAACCGCCGTGATAACAAGCCGCGTTCGACGAGCTTCACGCCTTCCACGATTTGTTCACGACTCCATAGCGAGCGGTTTTGGTTCTCCAACAGGACCAGCTCACCTGTTGGCGAGGTTCGGGCCGCGCGACGCGATTCCTGCAAGAGCATCAGCGCGAGCAAGCCCATCACCTCCGGTTCCGGCAATAATTCCAGCAGCAATCGTCCGAGCCGGATGGCTTCAGCTGAAAGATCCGCCCGCGTCAGCGACGCGCCCGATGACGCGGAGTAACCCTCGTTGAATACCAAATAAACCACTTGCAGCACCGCATCCAAACGGTCGGGCAGTTCCTCCGGAGCTGGCACCTGATAGGGAATGCGCGCAGCGCGAATCTTTGCTTTGGCCCGCACGATCCGTTGGGCGAGCGTGGGTGCGGCCGTGAGAAACGCGCGGGCAATTTCCTCCGTCGTCAGGCCGCAGACTTCGCGCAACGTCAACGCCACGCGGGCCTCCGGCGCGAGTGCAGGATGACAACAGGTGAAAATCAATCGCAACCGGTCGTCTGCAACGCTCTCGTCCGACTCAGCCGCTGCGTCGCCGGGTTCGGTTTCGAGTTGTTCCGCGATCTTTTCCTGCGACGCATCGAATCGGGCGCGCCGCCGCACCGCATCAATGGCCTTGAATCGTCCCGTGGAAACCAGCCACGCGCGGGGATTCGCCGGCACGCCGTCCTTCGGCCAGTGCTCCAGCGCCGCAGCGAAGGTGTCCTGCATCGCGTCCTCCGCCAAATCGAAATCGCCGAGCAACCGGACGAGCGTGGCGAGAATCCGGCGCGAGTCCGCGCGGTAAAGGCTTTCCACTTGCTCATGCACTCGCGAGTCTTGATTCATTTCTGATTCACTAAACCAGGATCGCCTGAACCTTACGCTTTGCGTTCATCGAACTCACGAATTTCCATGGCCTTGGTCAGACCGCTCTCGAAACGATACACGTGTTCAACGGCGCTATCCTTGAGCACGTTTCCTGCGAAGTCACACACGCCCTGACGAACTTCGACCGCAACTCTCCCGTTTGCTTCGATCACAAATCGCACTGGCTCGACATGCGGATCAACGACGCGCCACATCCAATAATCGCGAACGCCGGCGTGGCCGAGAACGATGCCGCCCTCCATTCCATTCGGCCACACGACGTCCGGGTGCCTCACGGCCAAAACCGCCTCGATATCGCGCGCGTTGAATGCGGCGTAGGCGCGACCGAGCAGGTTGTCCGGACTTATTTGAGGGTCGGACTGCGTCGCTGATTTCATTAGGAAGGAAAGCATCGTTTGAACGCCAGCAGCCATTGGGGATTTCCACGCAGTCGGACGCGGCGCGTGAGGAGCGCCCCGGGAAGACTCCGTTCACCCGCCAGAATTCCCAGCCACGTTTCCGAATCGGCAGTGACTTTCATGTTCGGCTTGCCGAGCAGGCCGTTCTCGATGGTCAGTTTACTTTCGTGGATGGTCACCGTCGCCTCGGCTCGTTCGCTGCCGGTGAAAACGAAATGGTACGTGGCGTCCAGTTTGCCGGCGGCGTGGCGTTGAAACGACAGGCGCATTCCAAACAGCAAGTTGGCGATGTTCCGCGGCCGCAGCGAGCCGCGCACATGCCGCACGGCCTTGTGCGGATAGCGCTTCTTCACGTGCGTCTCGGCGTCCGAGCCGCGCAAGACATACACCGGCTCGCGTTTCGCTTGTAACGGGCGCATCACTTCTTCGACAGAATCCTTTTTCGACGCAAGGTAAGGTCCGATCACATCTTCCCCCGCGGGACAAACCGCCATGCAATCCGCGGCCTTGTAATTCGGCCCGAAACCGAGGCTCTGCCACATCGAAACGCTTTCTGAATCCTTCACGCGCCGCCGGTAATCCTTTCCGTCGCGGCTGTCGGCGATGGTCTCCACCCAGTTGGCGAAACCGCCCATGAACTCGCGGTAATTGTGCGTGTAGCACGCGGACGGATTGAACACGCCGTCCGCGCCGATTGCCCCGACCGGACACGCGGCTACGCACAGCTTGCATTCCAGACAGGGGTTGTGATCGAGTTCCTGCGAATACGCGCTGATCTTCGCGTCCACAAGAATCGTGCCGAGCAGAATGAAGTTTCCAAAGCGCGGATGAATCACATTGCGATGAATTCCCATGCGGCCCAGCCCCGCGGCGACCGCGATCGGTTTGTGCGCCACAACCCACATTCGGTCGAAGCCCCAGCGATCCGCCTCCATCGGAAACGCCATCGGCGGATCCAGCGCCCGAATGCCCGAGAGTTCCAGCGCCGCAGTGATACGCCGGGCCACTTCGCTCACTTCATCGCCCGTGTGGTGAAACTCAACATTGGCCACGGAGCGCGCCGGACTGCGGACGTTGTCGCGATTCATCCGCAGCACGAAGCTGATGAGGCTGCGGGTGCGTTGAAACGCGCGCTCGATATGCGGACGCTCTCCGGCCAGCGCGAGCCGTTCCAACCCCACAAACCCGACATCATCCGCTCCCGCCTCCATGCAGAGCGCGCGCAACCAGGCCGCGTCTAGCGGTTCGGCCGCTGGCGGCGCTGGCCGTCGCGCGCGAGCCGCCACGATGGTCGGATGCTCGATTAGCTGTATGTGCATATACACTTCAAAGTCGCGAATCGTGCTGACTGCGCCGATACGGGGCTTATTATTTGCCGAGCTTCAAAGCCGCCGCTTCGAGATCGTTGAGAATGGCCGACCAACGCTTTTTGCCCAGCGTTTCGACCACCTCCGTCTGTGCGGCGTGCCACGCAGGAAGCGCTTTGGTCAGCGCCTTGCGGCCCTTGTCAATGATGGTGAGGCTCACCTTCCCACCCCGCCCGCCGGTAATCTGAAGCAACCCGTCTCGCTCCAGTGGACGGAGATTACGCACCAGAGTCGTGCGCTCCATGCCCAGCCAGTCGCTCAATTCGGCCATGCCCAAACTCCCTTTGGCGTTCAACGCGCCGAGAGTCGGCGTTTGCGTGGGCCGGATGCCCTGACGCCGCAACTCCACATCGAAGAACTGCGTCACCGCCCGCGTCACCCAGCGCAGGTGGTAGAAGATGCTGATCAGCCCGCCGCCTTCCCGCCGCAACCGTTCGGCGATCTCAGAGACTTTCTCCTTCGCCGGTTTGACGGCGGCTGGATCGTGCAGCTCCATGCGGGTATAGTTCGGGCTCACGTGGTGGACAAGCGTAACAGACCCTCGGCGTCGCAGCACTTGATTGTTTGCGCGCGCGTCCGGCGGGCGGTACGGGCAAACACCAGCAGCGAAGTGCCGCGCCGGGACCGTTTGGAATTTCATCGGCGGCTCTCACAGAGGTGCGAGCAGGTCCGGCACGGCGCTGAGATCAGCAATCTCAGCATCCGGCTCGCCCGGCAGACGTTCTTTGGCCTGACCGAAACGGTTGATCCAGATGACACGGAAACCACAATCCTTGGCGGCATAGGCGTCCCACGCGTTGGACGACTGGAAGCTCATCGCGCTTGCCGGAAGGCCCAGGTGCTTCTCCGCCAGCCGATAGACCGATGGGTGCGGTTTGAAGATCCCGGCCTCCTCAACGGAGATCACAGCATCGAGCAGCGACGCGAGGCCGGCGTGCTCAACTGCAGCGGCCAGCATGCGCGGTGAACCGTTGGAAAGAATGGCCGTGCGCCGACCGGAGTTGCGCAGGCGGCGCAGCACCTGCGGCACTTCCGGGTAAGCGTCCAGATTGAGGTAGAGCTCCAGGAGGCGCGTGCGCAAAGTTTGATCCCTGATCGTCAAGCTCGCCATGGCGAAATCGAGGGCGTCGCCGGTGATCCGCCAGAAGTCCTCATGCTTGCCCATCAGCGAGCGCAGCCAGGTGTATTGCAGTTGTTTGGTCCGCCAGAGTTCGGCCAACGGTTGCCAACGATCGCCCAGCTCCTCGCGACAGTGTGAAGCGGCCGCCGCCACGTCGAAAAGAGTTCCGTAGGCATCAAACACGCAGGCGCGAATTCCGGGAAGGAGCGTTTGCACGACGCGATCCTTCCCGATGATCCAAACGGCGTCAATTCCGACGGACTTTCTGTTGCCTCCTACTGACGTGTTTAAATTGGACGACGATGGCGGTGACGAGGAACCTGGACCGCAGGCGGCGCGGAGTCTGGGTGCGTTGCCGGCCTCGGCGGAGCAATGACCCCAAGGCGACGAGCGCAGTTCAAGGCGTTCTGTCGGAGGCCCGGAAGCTGGGATTCGGCGAGGGCATCTGCGCGCCGACCGACGTGCGCCAGTCGCGCAGACGCTGGCGAAGCTCGGCGGCCTTGTCCGGCAGTTGGTCCGCAAGGTCGCGGCGCTCGCCGGGGTCGTCCTTCAGATCGAACAGCTCCACGCGCTGGTCCTCGAAAAGCTCCAGCAATTTCCAGTCGCCGACCCGCACGGCGCCGGCGGGTGTGGAGTACGGTACGTGGCAATAATGCGGGTAGTGGAAGAAGAGCGCATCGCGGGACAGCCGGGCCTCCGGTTTCCCTCTTTGCTTGCTCCATCCCTTCAGCGGCGCTATTCTCGGCTTCACCGTGAAAAAGCAAATTCCTGTCAGTAACTGAGTCGCAGGTCCGCTGCGAGCGCGAAATGAATTGGCCATAGTGTCTGACCATCGAACTTCAAGGAGTAGTCATGAACCCAAAATCTACTACGGCCGCCTCTCTCGTGTGCCTGCTTGCCGTCTGGTCGGACGATCCGGCCATTGCTGCTGAATCAACACGGCGTGAGGTACTCGCGTTTCCGGGGGCCGAGGGATGGGGGGCGGTTACTGCAGGTGGACGAGGCGGCAAAGTGATCAAGGTCAGCAACCTCAATCCTTCCGGGCCGGGCAGCTTTGCTGAAGCCTGTGCCACAGACGGACCGCGCATCGTTGTCTTCGACGTCAGCGGCGTCATACGCGGGGACATTCGCATCACCAAGCCGCATATCACGATCGCCGGCCAGACGGCGCCCGGAGCGGGAATCACGCTCGAAGGCATGATTTCCAGTTACGATCATGGCGTTCATGACATTATCGTGCGCCATCTGCGCGTTCGCAGGACTCGTGACATGGGCGGCGGTGGAGACTGCATCCAAATGGGCGGTCTGGGGCCGAAGAAGACGGGGACCTACAACATCGTCCTCGACCATCTGTCGTTAAGCTGGGGCAATGACGAGGTGATCGACCTCTATCATGCCCATGATGTCACGGTGCAGTGGTGCTCGGTCGAGGAATCCGACGACAAGGGACACGACAAGGGAGCACATAATTTCGGCATCATTTCCGCCGCCGAAGATGACGGCGCGGTGTCGGTGCATCACAACCTTTGGGCTCATCATGGACGCAGAGTCCCTTGCATGGCCCCCTATCGGGAACACGCAGCGGATGACTTCTGCAATAACCTCATTTACAACTGTCGCGGCGGATATACCGATGACGGTCACGGCGAGCGCGCCCGTAGCCCCGTGAACCTCCACAAGAACTATTACAAACGCGGCCCACAAACTCTGGAAAGGATGTATCCGTATGCTCTCTCGCCACAGATGGACTATTACGTAAAGGAGAACTTCTTCGAGGACTGGGGCTACCAGGACCATCCGAGGCACTGGAAATACGGCGGAGACATGCCGCGGTGGGTTCAATTCAACAACCACGGCCGCGAACTCCATGAACCGGCCAAGACGCCGGCGATTGAGCTGGTTGACGCTAAGGAAGTTTACGACCTGGTCCTCGCCAAAGCTGGTTGTTGGCCGAGAGACCGCGTGACACAACGGACCGTCGAAGAAGTCAGAAACAAGTCCGGCGCATGGGGCAGAAGCGCGCCCTTGGAACTAACCGACGAGTGGTATCTCGAAGGCCTCGCCCCGCGGCAGGCCGCCGCGGATAGCGATCACGACGGCATGCCCAACGGATGGGAGACCGCCCACGGCCTCAACCCCCAGGACCCTGCCGACGCAACAAGGATTGTGCCTGCAGGCAGGTCCGAAAGGGACCGCCATCAAGGTTATACGTACATCGAGTACTATATCAATGAACTCGCAGACCAGTTAGTTGCGAGATAAACAGAGAAACCACGGAACGTACGGAAAACACGAACCTAATTGCGCTTCTCTGCGTGGTTTTCCGTGTCCTTCCGTGCTTTCCGTGGTTGCCTTTTCAACAGACGGGTGAGGTCCAGCCCGTCCGCCGGGGAGTTTGTTGGCTTGGGCAAGCCAGCGGCGGCGACAAGCGTGTAAAACAAATCGGTGAGTGCGACGGGTTCGCCGCATTCTGCGCCGACCGGAGTGACGCCCGGCCACTTCACGATGAGCGGCACGCGCAGGCCGCCTTCGTAGAGCGTGCCTTTGCCCGAGCGCAGCGGCGCATTGCTCGTCACCGGCATCGTCTGCCGCTTGTCGGTTCCGAGGTAGCCGCCGTTGTCGCTCGTGAAGATGACGAGGGTACTCCGGTCCAGACCACGTTTCTTCAACCGGGCCAGCACGCGGCCCACGCTGTCGTCGAGGCTCTTGACCATGGCGGCATAGACGGAGTTTTGGTGGTTGAGCCCAGGGCGGAGTTTCCTTTCAAAGTGCGCGATGTCGCTCGTCTTCGCCTCAATGGCGATGTCGAACCCCCGACAACCGCGCAAGCTGCGGCACACCAACCAAGGCCATCGGTTCGATTCTTGCGAGATCTCATCGGGAGGATTGGCGCCGTCGGCGAGGGAAACACTCAACTGGCGCTCATCTTTGGTCCCCTGGCATTTGACCATTCCGATGCTGAGATTGAGCGCATCGTCAAGACCGCGTTTGACATGGCCTTGGAGTGGAAAGTCGCGGTCGGGTTCCATCTGGATGACTCGATGTTTTGGGCGCGACGCGAGGACCTCTGGCGTGATCCCAAGAATGCCGAGTGGCTCGACTGGGATGGGACTCCAAGCACCGGACGGCGCATTGATTGGGGACCACCGCCACACAAACTGCCGCCCCAAATGTGTTTCAACAGCCAGGCGATTCAGCGCGAAGTGCGACGGCGAGCCACCGAAATCTTCGGCAAGGCCATTAGCAGCCCGTCAAAAAAGCCCCGCTTTCGGAAACTCGGAGGGTTGAACAGAGATCCTGGGTCCGAAGGAGCGACCCGCGATGAGCAAGACCAGAATTACTCCCATGATCGTCGTCAACAGCT
>JAKANS010000214.1 GCA_021823625.1 bacterium
GCTTTCGCACCTATGACGCGATGGAAATTGCCCTGTATCCCACGTTAGGAAAGCTCCCAGAACCAGATGAATTCGCCCACAGATTCTGCTGACGAAGCACCATCTCCAACTCCGAGAAGCCCGGCAGCCTTCCCGGCCCGTTTGACCATGCCGCCGAAAGCCAGATTCGCGAGGTCATGGAACAAGCCTACCACTCCCTTGTGGCTTCAGGGTACGGACCAAAGGAAGCTGTGAACCGCCTCCGGACAATCTGGCCGTTTGAGCTGTTTCCTGCGCTGCTCGAAACCCTCACAGAAAACCCGCCCAATGCCAAACGCTGAAGACCATTTCACCAACGCTCGGAACCATGCCTCTGACCATCTGAAGAAGATGAAAGACAGAAGTCCGGAGGCAGTCCGAAAACTTGCGGAAATTGCGGCCTCGAGTGAGGAACGCACAGCGGGCCTCTTGGGCGAACCCGTTCGAGTTGATGTGAATCGCTTGGAAGCCGAGTTGCGACACCTGTTCTCCGTCAGTGCAGAGACGGCCACGCACTGGACGACTCCACCGGCCACAAACCGTGGCTGCCTGGAAGGCGGGCCCAAGTGCAATGGCGCTTCTGGAATCGCTACGTAACGTACTTGGAGCGCGACTTCGGCATGCCACCCGAGTCTGTCCGACAACTCGACGATGACACCAACATGGTTCTTGAGCGGTTTGAGGACCCGCAGCGCGACCCGCCGTGGGACCGGCGTGGAATGGTCGTCGGCTCGGTTCAGTCTGGAAAGACCGCCAACTACACCGGCCTGATCTGCAAAGCTGTTGATGCGGGCTACAAGCTCGTGATTGTTCTCGCGGGCATTCACAGCAACCTGCGGGCACAGACCCAGCTTCGTCTCGACGAGGGCGTGCTTGGATTCGACACGCAGAAGAGCCGCAAACTCAGCACCGATAACCGTTGGGTTGGAGTCGGCAGGCTACCAGGGGAACGCCTTGTCATTCATTCCCTCACCAGCAGTGCCGAGAACGGGGATTTCAACAAGACCGTGGCGGAAAACATCGGGGTGATGGTGGGCGGCGATCCGGTGGTGCTGGTAGTAAAGAAGAACTCCCGACTTCTCGGAAACCTGCTCAAGTGGGTGCTCCATGTGGCCGGTTCAGATGACTCGGCCACGGGCAAACGAGTCGTCAAGGACGTGCCGCTCCTGCTCATAGATGACGAGGCGGACAATGCGTCCATCAACTGGAAGGCGCGGCCAGGCGTTGCGGCCAGCGACAGCGTGACGGCTATCAACGGTAAGATCCGGCGACTGCTGGACGCTTTCGAGAAGTCAGCGTATGTCGGCTACACCGCTACACCATTTGCGAACATCTTCATCAATCCGGAAGCAGAAACCCCAGAACACGGCGAGGACCTCTTCCCGCGCAGCTTCATCATCAACGTCAAGCCGCCATCCAATCACATCGGTCCGTCGAAGGTGTTCGGTCTTGATGGTGATCCAGACGCGGGAATTACTGGCAGCAACGGTTTGCCGGTAGTCCGAGAGATTGAAGACTACGCCGAGGCGTTCCCGCCGAAACACAAAATCGACCACGTTCCCGCAAAGCTACCGCACTCGCTGGTGCGAGCCATCCGGTGCTTCATCCTTACCTGTGCGGCACGTTGCGCTCGCGGCCAAGACAAGAAGCACAATTCAATGCTGGTTCACGTCACACGGTTTGTGAACGTTCAGTTGCGTGTCGTGGACCTGATTCGCGAGCAGCTTTCAGGTTTGCAGAGGCGCATTGAGTTCGGTGATGGCAAGCGCCAGCCGACCCTTCTCGACGCGCTGAAGAACTTGTGGGAAGAGGAGTTTGTTCCTGTCACGAAAGCGCTGGGAGACGAGGCCGGCCCGCCAGTCACCTGGGCCAAAGTCAAGGGACAGCTTCACGCCGCCGCCGCGAAGATCACCGTTCTGCCCATCAATGGCTTTGCGAAGGCAGCGCTGGACTACAAGGAACACGAAGCCGAGGGCCGCAGCGTCATCGCCGTGGGCGGCGATAAGCTGTCGCGCGGCCTGACGTTGGAAGGACTTTCTATCAGCTATTTCCTCCGCACGTCGCGCATGTATGACACCCTGATGCAGATGGGCCGCTGGTTCGGCTACCGGCCCGGCTACCTGGACCTGTGCCGGCTGTCCACGACTCGGACGCTGCGGGACTGGTATCGGCACATCGCGCTGGCGGAGGCCGAACTGCGTCGGGAGTTCGATTACATGGTGGATGCAGGGCTGTCGCCGGAAAAATACGGCCTGCGCGTGCGGACACATCCCGCCGGAATGATTGTTACCGCGCTCAACAAGATGAGTTTTGGACAGACAAGGGAGTTGAAATGGCCCGGCGTATTGGCGCAGACGACAGAACTGCCAAAGGAAGGAGGCAAGCTGAGCGCGAACCTCAAGGCTGCCGAGGCATTGGTGGGCGCGCTTGGGCAGCCGTCGGTGGGCGCCGGACGCGACACGCGTGTCTGGAGCGACGTGCCGGCAGCGAAGGTGGCTGAGTTTGTCGAGTCGCTCCAGTTCCCACCCAAGGCCGCCCGTGCGAGCGGCGAGCAACTGGCGGCGTTCATCCGCAAACAGGCGGGCAAGACACCATCGGAATTGACGCGGTGGACGGTCGCCTTGGTGTCGAACGCGCAAACGGCCGTCGCGTTGCAGCGCAAGTTGGCCGGGTTTGACATCGGCCTGATTGAGCGCAGCCCGGAGAGCCAGAACGAGACGAGTTTCTCGATGAAGAAGGCGAACATCTTGAACCCGGCAGACGAGGGGCTGGATTTCACGGAGCGTGTGTTCGACCAAGATTGGTTTGACGCCATCGCGGGCAAACGCGAACTGGCGGACGACATTGATTGGCTGCGAGAGCAAATTGGCAAGGATGCCGGGCAGGTGGTACTGGAATTGACGCGCGAGTGGCAGAAGGGAGATACGCCTAGAATCAGGAAGCCAGCGAAAGGCGAGACGACACGTGCCAACGGGCGTGTGTTGCGCGTGTTGCGGCGCGCGGAGAACGGCCTGCTGCTCATCTACCCGCTCGTACGGCCTGAGAAGGTGATGGTAGAAGTGCAGCCGAAACGCGAGGAAGCAACCGGACTCAGCGCGAAAGATGACCCGATCATTGGCGTGGCATTGAGCTTCCCCACCAGCGAGACAACGCTGGGTGTCGAGTATCGCGTGAACAAGGTCTGGGGTGCGGAGATGCAGGAAGACGAGGGATACGATGAGGATTGAGGCGCTCTGGCAGGAGTTGGAAGTGGAGGCGCACGCGGGCAATCCGGGCGCATGGCTCACGCGCTTTGCCCTGCCGCAGCCCGCCCAACCGCTGCTGGTCGCACTGGAAACGGCATCGAGCCGCCGGGCGTTGCTCCTGCCGTTGCCCAAGGCAGCGGTGCCCGCAAGACGCGAGTGGCCGGATTGCCGGGGGTTGGAAGTGTTCAGTGCGGTTTTGTCCGGGCAGGCGCATCTGGGCGTGCGTCTGCGCGACCCGGTGTGCGCGGACGTATTCGCGGCGCTGGCGGTGTTCGTGGACGGCTGTTTCTGGCACGCCTGCCCGCTCCACGCCACCAAGCCGCGCAATAACGCCGCGTTCTGGCGGAAGAAGCTGGCGGTAAATCAGGCCCGTGATCGATTGGTGAACCGGTTTCTCCGCCAGGCGGGCTGGCGTGTGCTGCGGATTTGGGAACACGAATTGGCGCAGAAACGGGAAGCGCGGCTGGTGGCGAGACTGCGGCGATTCTTGGCCTGACGGGACTTGGCGGTCAGAATCCAAACTCGGCCGGGGTGAGGCCGGACTGCCAGTGATGGAGCGCGTAGTGCCGATGGGCAGTTCCTTCTTCGGCTGCGGCACAATGGCGAACCGACCCGCCGCGTTCTGGTACCTGGCGTGCCTGCCGCGCCGGGTAACGAAACCAAAGCCGTGTCCCTGGAGCACGCGGATGACCTCGCTGGCGCCGAGGCGTCTGGGAATTGACCAACTCCCGGCCGGCGGTGGCGTCGGCGACCGGGGAGAACGCGTCGGTGGATTCGCCTTCGCAGTAGAGTTCCCCGCCTCTTTCAGGCTCGTGACCGCCTCTTCGCGCGTGGACCCAAAGCTGGAGACATCCACGTTCAGGCATTGGGCAACGAAGAATTCGTCCTCACGGTAAACGACGTAATCCGTCGGTTTCACGGTGGGAAGCTGGCCGTTTCGGCGACGGCCGGCGACGCGTGTTTGCGGCCCTCAGCATCCGTGTCCTTCCGCGTTCGTCCGTGGTTTCTTTCGTGCGTTCGTGGTTGCCCCATCGCTGACGTTTTCACCCAAGCCAGGCGTTCGCCGGCGATGTCCCGCATCCGCTCGCGCGGAGAACCGGGATTCAGGGACCGGGATTCCGGCTTGGATTCACCCGCGCCCATGCTAGGTTGACGCCATGTCAGAGCGCATCACGGTCCAGCCCGACATCTGCAACGGCAAGCCGGTCATCCGCGGCACGCGCATCACGGCGCAGACGGTCCTGGAGTTTCTCGCCGCCGGTGATTCGGTGGAGGATGTGCTGGAGGAATACCCGAGCCTGACCCGGGAGGACGTGTGGGCCTGCCTGGATTACGCCTCGCGTCTGCTCGCCAACCATTACTCCCTGGTGCCGCTGGCATGAAGGGGTTTCTGTTCGACGAGAACCTTCCCGCACGCCTCACTTTTCAACCGGGGCTGCCCGTGATTTCGTCCGCCGTGCTCGGGGCCAGTCCCTCGGACACGCGGGTTTGGGAGCACGCTCAGCGAGCGGACCTGGTCATCGTCACGAAAGACGCGGACTTTTCCGGGCGCATCATCCTGCACCCACCGCCTCCGCGGGTTGTGCATCTGCGGTTTGGGAACCTGCGCCGGCGGGAGTTTCACGCGCTGCTGGCCAGGGTGTGGCCGCAGGTGGAGGCGCTGCTCAAGACACACAAGCTGGTGAACGTCCACGCCGACCGCGTGGAGGGGATCCGGTGATCGCAGCCAGGAGGAGCGCGGATGCCCGACGTCTTCACCCAGACCAAGCGGTCGGAAGTGATGTCCCGCATCCGCAGTCGCGGGAACAAGGACACCAGGCTGGCGCTGATTGCCGTCTTCCGCTGCGGAGGCGCAGAGACGCAGAGGAGATGCGAGCGTTCGCGAAGCGGGCGGCTTTGGGGACGATGCAGACGCGGTGCCAGCGCTGCTCTGACCTTCTCCTCAAGTTTCTGGTGACAAAGCCCGAACGCCGAAACCCGAAAGAAATCCGAAATCCGAACCCCGAGACGCAACGGCCGTTCGCCAGGCGGTCTGCTCTTCGGATTTCGGGCTTTGGGCTCCTTTCGGCCTTCGGATTTCAGCCGCATCAACAACTTGCCACTTTGTTTAGAGCGCTCCTGACGCAGTCCCCGCGCGGGGGCTTTCGGCTTGTTCCAGCGCGCCATTCGTGTAAAGCGGACGCGCACCCCGCCCAACGGCCGACGTGCGCTGACACCATGAAAACCTCGCTTCATTCCTGCCTGCTTGTCTTGGGTCTGGCCCTCCGCCTCACCGCCGCAGACATCGCGTCGCCGTCGGCTGAGCGGAACGCGGGGGTCCAGCCCGCGCCAGCGGCGTCGCCCTTCGCCATCCGCGGCACGTTGCCGTGGCACAATTTTCTGTCCGGCCCGACCGCCTGGGACGAGGCGGACTACACGCGCTACCTCGACCGCTTGCAGGCGCTCGGTTTGAACTACGTGGCGTTCCATGGCTACACCGGCGGCGCGGAGCGGTACGCGCCTTATGTCGAGCCGCTGATCCGGATCGAGTACCGGAACGTGGTGCCGGCCGCTGGTTTCGACACCTCGCTCACCGCGCGCTGGGGGTACCGGCCGCTGAAACGCTCCGAGTTCGCCTTCGACACCGCGAAGCTCTTTCCGTGCCCCAACGGGGCCGACGCCTTCGGCGCGGAGTGTGCGGTCACCGCACGGACGAACGAAGATCGTTACCGGCTGGCGCAAGCGTCGATGGCGCGCGTCATCGAACTGGCGCACGCGCGCGGCATCCAGGTGGGCCTGGGCTTCGAGTTCGGCATTCACCCGCCGGAGTTCGCCTCGATCGTGCCGCACGACTCGTTGATCCGCGGCGCGTTCCTGCCCGATCCCACACACGCCGCCAGCATCGAGATACTGCACCGCACGCTCGACGACCTGCTGCGCGCCTATCCGGGCCTCGACTGGGTCTGGCTCTGGCTGCACGAGCACACCATGCACGTCGGCACGCCGGAGCTGAGCGGGCGGTTCCGCGAATTGCTCGAGCGCGACCGGCCGTTTTTCAGCGACGCGGCGAACGAGGCGGACGTGTTCACCGGAGTCTGGTCGCTGGCGTACATCCGCGAAGCCCAGCGCTACCTGCACGAACGCGCGCCGCAAGTGCGCCTCGCCATCAGCGGCTGGGGCGGCGGCACACAATTACCCGGCACGTTGCGCGGGCTGGATCGCGCTCTTCCCCGCGACATCGTCTTCACCTGTCTCAACCCGAATCAGGGCGCGTCGCCGCAGCCGGACGCGCTGGCGGAGATTGCGCAGCATCGCGAAGTTTGGGCCATCCCGTGGCTCGAAGGCGACGCGCAGCTCTGGCATCTCCAGCCGCGCGTTTCGCTGCTCCGCGAGCAGGTCCAGCTCGCGGCGAAACAGAAGCTTGGCGGCGTGCTGGCGATTCATTGGCGCACCGAGGAAACGCGCGCGAACCTCGACGCCTTTGCCCGGTTCGCGCGCGATCCCGCGCAGGCGCCGACGGTCGAAGCATTCTACCGCCGGGACTGTGCCGGCCAGTTTGGCGAGGCCGCGGCCGAAAAAGTGGCCGCGATCCTGACGCGCATGGATCGCGGTCAAACGCTGGCCACCGCTTCGCCTGAGTATTTCCCGTACGATCCGAATTGGGGTCGGCTTAACCCTGGCCTGCGCGCGCAAGTGGCGGCAGACCTCGATGAGTTGAAGCGGCTGCGTGACGCGACTCAAGAAATGCACCACCGCGCGAACCTCGACTGGCTGGTGGCGAACTTCGAGTTCACGTTGCTGCTGGACGAAGTCAGCCGGCAAATCGAGCCGGCCTACCGGCTCAAAGAGCGCTGGCTCCGCGGCGAAACCGACCCGGCGAAGTTCCCGGCCGAAATCACCGCCGCGAAGGAGGCCCTCGACGTGGCGCCGATCCAGACGCTGTTTCGCGCCTACACCCGGCGTGTCCGCTCGAAAGGCGAGTTGGGTGAACTCAGTTCGCTGAACCAGCGCGTCTGGCTGGAGTACCGGGAGCTGCGAACCTTCCTGGATCGACCGATCTGACAGCGGCAGACGCGCGGCCAGTTGTCGGATTCGCTGACCGGCTCAAGCCGCCGATTTCAAACGCAGCGCCGCTTCGCGGAGGCCGGCGAAGTTGCCTTCTTCGCAGCAGCGCACGAACGCTTCGGTCGCGGTTTTGAGGTCTTCCCAGCGCGCGCGGATGGCTTTGGATTCGCTCGGGGAAACCTGGTTGTCCGCCGCGGCCGAGGCCACGACCGCCAGCAGATCCGCGAATTCCTGCACCACCTGGTTGGTCGCGGGAATGAGGTCGGGCGGGTGCGGCCAGACCGCCTTGGGATTGCGGATGAAAAAACCGCCCGCGCGCTGGCAAATCCACTGCACGATCCGGTCGTCCCGGGTGCTCTGGACGAGCGCGTCGATCCGGTCCAGCGGGTTGGTGGCGCCACTGCCCGTCTCGGTGGTTGGCTCGGCCCATTTGTAAATCAGCGAGAGCGAAAGGCCGAGGTCGGCAGCAATCTGTTTGGGATTGCCGGTGTCGTACACCGAGCGCAACAACTCGTAGGACTGCATGGGCGCACAATGCTAACCGCATCCGGTCTTGGCAAGGCGAAGGTCACCCCGGTGGTGTCTTGATTTCAAATGGGTGGCTGCGCCGCGGCGGCGGCGCAGGGCGGTGCGGCAGCACCGCCACCACCAAACCAGGACATTACCGTCACCCCGGTCGGGACGATGCCGGCAAGCCGCGGCCCGCGTCACTGCTCGGAAACGCAGGCCGGGCCAAGCGGACTTGCCGGCGGGCAACCGGTCTCGATGAGCCGCGCGGTCGCCAGCGTGTTCACCACCGCTTTGGGCACGAACGAGGAGACTTCCACGAACTCCGGCAGTTTCGAGCCGTCCACGCTGCGCTCGGAACAATGGTCGTTGTCGCCCCACGGCCCGAGACCATCGAGGGTCGGCACGGCGTCCCAAAGCGGGTTGCCGTCGCTCAGGCCGCCGCGTTCTTCCGGCGCGAACCGGAAGCCGCCCCCCTCACCGGCGCGGCGCCAAAGCTCGAAGAGCCGGTCGCTGCCCGGATTGCGCGGCCAGGGCCGGGTCTCGGAGGTAATGTCCACGCGCACCGAACACGCGAAACCGTCCGCCGCGCTGCGCACCTCGCCCGGCCCGGTCAGTACCCGGAGTGCGGTTTTGGCGGCGGCGAAAACTTCGGGCGAGAACGCGCGGAGTTCGCCCTCGGCCACCGCCTCGTGCGGAACGCGGTTCAGCACCGTGCCGCCGGTGACGGTGCCGACGTTGCAGGTGAGATGGCGGGAATAGTCGGTGAGCGCCGCGAGCCGCGGCAGCACCACGCCGAGTTGGACGATCGCATTGGCGCCGTGCGCATGTTTGCCGCCGGCGTGCGCGCCCCGGCCGGCGACCGTGACTCGCCACGCCACCCGACCTTTGCGGGCCACGACCAGCAACGGCCGGCCGTGGTCGTCCCGGCCTTCGCCCTCGAAGACGAGCGCGGCCAGCGTATGCCGGTCGCAGCGCGCGCGGCAGACCTCGCCGAAATCGGGCGAAAACACCTCCTCGGACGAGTTGAGACACACCCGCCAGGTGAGGTCTGCGAACAGCTCCGGCGCCTGCGCCTGCAAGGCCGCAAGCACCAGCCAGATCATCACGGTGCCGCCCTTGATGTCGTTGGTGCCCGGTCCGTAAATCCGGTCGCCGTCCGGCTGCCAGCGGAAATCGT
>JAKANS010000035.1 GCA_021823625.1 bacterium
CCAGCCAGAAGCGGGCCTTGAGTCGGCGGGCAATTCGGTTCTTGCGGTTCCGGAGGATTTTGCGGTAGGTTCGGCCCGCTCGAAATCCTGTCTTGTTGGTTGGTTTGAACTTTTTACAAACTCATCTGAACCAATAAAGACTGCGGTTTCGAGCTTTCTTTTTACATTTCACGCTTTATATCACGCCTGAATCAGGACTAGGCGGCTGCCGCTCCCCAAACAAGCCAAGGCTTCGTTTTCCGGGCCGGGCTGCTCCGCGCCTCGGCCCCCTCCGCTCAGTCCTTGGTCCCAACGGGAGTGGGCACGGGCGAGGGGAGATGAACTCACCATCGGCGCCGGCAGGAGCCAGCGCTACGGGTTTGCTGGCTGGTTGTTCTTGCGGACCGGGCGCTTGCGCTCGCTGGCCCGCGTGCCGCCGGCCTGTTTGTACTCGGTCAAGTCGCCACCGAAGTATCCTTTGATGCCGCTGCGGACACGAATGCAGACCTCATCCAGTTCCGCGGTGGTATGGTCGCGGTCGTTCCGCAGGGCGGTCAATTCGAGTTCCTTGGCATTGGTGTTCGAGAGCAGCGTCTCGAGTTTCTTCGCCGCGGCCTCGAAGGCTTCCACGGTCTGGTCCTTGAGTTTGAAGTATGGGTTGGCCTGCCAGACCTTGAGGATGTTCGCGGCGTCGGCCTTGACGGCCTCGGGATTCGATTTGCTCGGCATGGTGACGGTTCCTTTCGTTTGTTTTGCTACCTTTACCGGCCCGATGCGAGTCGCTGGATTGTCCCCTCGTCTTTCCCCATCACGACATCGTCCGCCCCTGTTTTCTGCCCATCCTCCCCGCTTCAGGCGTGCCAGGTTCCGAAGCGGGAAACGAGTTTCCCTTGGGGGGATGCACGTTCCTCTCAAGGGGGAAGGCGTTTCCGACCAGGGGAATCCCATTCCCCGGTTCGGGAAGCGCCGGCCCCGAAAGGTGGTGCCGGAGCGCCCAAACTGGGAAGGGCGGCAGAGGTGAGAGACGTGGATGACCGGGATCAAGGAATCCGAACCCCAAAACGCCGCCAACGCACCGGACCTGATGGTCCGCGACGTCCGGTTTGCCCGTGGTTTCCCGAACTGAAGAACCCCCGGGTCGCCTTGATGGCCAAGGTCAACCCACCCATGCGGGCGAGTATCCGGACGGGCCTGGGGAAGTCAAGAATCGCGGCCGCAGGGTCGTGTCTCGATTTCGGTGGCGAAGGTGCAGACGCAGTGCCCTGCGGCTCCGCAATGGCGAAGCGTCCAACACGAATCAGGTGAGGTGCCTTCTGCCCTGCGGACGCGCGTGCTATCCGCAGGCAGCGGCGTGCCGGCCGGCAGGACTCACCAAGTCCCGGTCCATTTCCGGACAGTCCATCCGCGCTGTTTGATTTCGGATTCGGCGAGCGGCGAGATACCGCCGGGGAGCACGATCTCGCGTGGGCCGGCCGGGGTTCGGCCGGGCACGAAATGGCGGTCGAGCGTGTCGCTCCAAGACAGGTAATCGACCGGCACTGGGGCCAGCACTGCGCCGGCTTCGGTCACCGCCACCGGCACGTCACCCCGCGCCTCGATGCGCGCCAGCTTCTCCAGGCGAAAGGTGAAGTTCACCGCGGTTCCCGACAGGCTTTCCTCGCCCATCGAGATCGCGCCGCCCAGCAACACATCGCCGCGATGCAGAACAAAGCGGAACCGCGGGTTCGCCTGTTGTTGCAAACGCCGCAAGGCCTCGACCACCTTGACCACCGCGGCCGGCGTGTCGGGGCTCGCGTACCAGAAGGCCAGGTAGCCGTCGCCGAGGTACTTGTTCATCGTGCCGCCGGCTTGCTCGATGATTTGTTTGCAGTTCAGAAACCACTGCCCCATCAGGACCGCGAGTTTGTCCGCGGGCAGGTGTTGGGCGAGGCGGGGCGAGCCTTCCACGTCGGCCACGAGCAACCAGCACGGCGCGGTGCGCACGTCCACCAGCGTGTGACTCGTGGTCTGGCCGGCAAGGGGATCGTTCCCACGATGGCCGGTCTGGCGAAACACGAAACAGAACGGGCCGACGCGCACCTGATCGCCGTCGCGCAAAGGCACCGGCTGGTTCACGCGGCGTTCGTTCACGTAAGTGCCGTTCCGACTGCCCAGATCGACGAGCCAGTACTCGTCCTCGCCCTGGGAATGGATGATCGCATGGCGGCGCGACACGCGCTCGTTCGGCAGCGCGACGCCATTTGGGGCACCGCGCCCGAGCGAGAGGTTGCCGAGGATCGGCACGGGCTCGCCTTCCGGTTTTTCAAGCCAGGCTCGCATGGTTTGCAGAAGAGTTTCTTGGAACCCCTGCCATGCCAGCGAAAGACCGGCGGGTGGAAAACCCGGCAATCGCGGCACCGACACCGAATTTGTCGGCGAGTCTGGGGACCAGGGTGATTCGATTCATCGCGCCCGTCGGTTATTTGCATTGCACCACGCGAGAAGCCCTCCCTATTGTTGCCCGCGGCGAGGATGCCATCCGCCCCATCCCAACGGCGCCATGAAGCCGCAAACAAACAAGACCCCGGCCTCCAGCCGCAAAACCACCCGGGCCCGAAGCTCGGCGGGCAAACCAATCCCCGGCAGAGCCGGCGACCTCCCGACCGCGCAGGCCACCCGCGCCGTGCCCAGCCCAGCGCCCCGCGCGGCCGCACCGAAAGTCGCCGCCCCGGCCGCGCAAAAGAAAACCGGTGTTGTCCCGGCACCGGTTGCAGTTGTGGCCAAGGTGAAAAAACCGCGGACCGCCCAAGCTGCTGCCTCGACGGTGCGTCCGCTCAGCCCAGCCGTTATGAGCGCGAAGCCTGCCGCAACGCCGCCGCCGAAGCTGACCAAGAAGGGTGTAACCAAAACCGGCGCGGCCGCCTCGTCGATCCGACAGGCATCCGCTGCGTCTCCTAAGCCTGCCCTCCCAACGGCGAAACCGGCGGCCCCGAGCCAGCGCGCCGTCACCCGCCGTCCCAAGCGTTCAGCCCAGGCAACGCGCAAAACCAAGCCCGCGCCGATCGCGCCCAAACCTGAGCCTGCGCCGCTTCCGGTCACGCCTGCCGCACCACTGACTAAACCGGCGCAAATAGGCCGCAAAGCCAAGCTTTCCTCCAGTGCCGCGGTCAAGCCGCAGTCGCGGCTCGCAGCTAAACCGACTGTTGCCAAGAAGCAGGCGCTAACCCCTCCGCTGGCGCCGCGACTAGCAGCGGCCGCGTCCGTTCCGTCGTTCGCGCCCACCAAAGCGATGGTCCGCGCGGTCCGGAGAAAACCCGCGGCCAAGGCCTCGTCAACACGCGCCACCGCCTCGCGCCGAAAAAGTGCAAAGACCTCGCCGACAAAAATCACGGCGGCGCCCAAAGCCAAAGCCGCCCCGCCAGCCCCGCCGGCCGTGCCTGCCCCACCGGTGCGCATCCCCCCGATCTTGTTCGAGGACGATTTCGACGTGCCCCCGCCCGTGACCGGGCCCGGACGGCGATTTGCGTCGCCACCCGCGCACCCTGCGCCGCCCGCAACGGAAGCGGTCACCGAGCCCGACCTGCCTGCCGAGTACGGCACCGGCCGGCTGTGGTTGACCGCGCGCGATCCGCACACCCTCCACGCGGCTTGGGATTTGACGTCGCCGCAACTGGCCTTGGCGGGTGCGGGTTTGGCGCTGCGGATCCATGCCGGGCGCGAGCCGGGCACGCGTTTCCAGCAGGTGTCGCTTGCGGCGAACGCGCGGTCGGCGTTCGTCCGAGTCGAGCGACCCGGCGGCAGTTACGTGGCCGAAATCGGTTGCGTGAACCGCGCGGGCGTTTGGCAGACCTTCGCACATTCCCCGGCGGTGACCACGCCAGTCCAACGCGGCGAGGAGGAACCGAGAGTCGTTCAGTTCGTAACCGCCGTCGCGCCACCGCCGCTCCCGGAAATGCCGCCAACGGCCACCGCGTCTGAACCCACGCCGATCGCCAAACCAGTCGTGCCGCCGGCAGAAAAACCGGGAATACCGCCGCCGCCCATCGCGCCGGGCGCGCCTGAAATCGAGCTGCCTGCGGCGGTGATAACGCTGCCTCCGGCGCCTTTCGCGGCCGAACCGGCGCCTGCGCCGGCACTGCCGCCGACAGCGAAACCGACCGCAGCACCCGTCTTCCCCCCGCCGGCTGCACCCGCGCTGCCAGTCTCCGTTTCCACGCCGGCGAAGCGCCTGGCGGAACCGCGCCCAACACCGCCGACCGCGCTTTGGATTGCCGCCCCGACGCCGCCTTGGAGCGCGGCGCAACAGGCCGCATTCGACGAGATGATCGAGCGAATGGTGACGGCCCCGCCCAGTCCCAGTTTCGTGGAGATGGCGGCCCGCGCCCCCGGTGCGGCGGCCCTGGGAGGCCAACCAGCCCGACCGACATCGCCAGTCGCGGGTTTCGGAGCCGAGGGGCCGGGACCGGAAGCGCTGTTCAGCGGCGCGGCGGTGCCGGCGGTGGTGCCAGGTGGCCGCGGTTTCTGGTTCAACATCAACGCGGAGTTGATCGTTTACGGCGCGACCGAACCGGACGCGACGGTGATCATCGAAGGCCGGCCGATTCGATTGCGGCCGGACGGCAGTTTCACCCTGCGTTTTGCCCTGCCCGACGGCGACTACACGCTGCGCGCGGAGGCCGTGTCGGCGGATGGCGCCGAGGCCCGCGCAGCCCGGCTCGCGTTCGCGCGGCGCACGGCATACCAAGGGACGGTGGGACCGCATCCCACCGATCCGGCCTTGCCGGCCCCGCCCTCGCCCGCCGTCGGCAATTCCGCTTCACGCAAGGCCTCGCGCCGTTCCTGATTTCGACCATGCCCGGCCATTTCGCCCTGATTCTGCACGCGCACCTGCCGTTTGTCCGGCATCCCGAACACGAACGTTTCCTCGAAGAAAGCTGGTTCTTCGAGGCCATGACCGAGTGTTACCTGCCGCTGTTGGAAACGCTCCAAGGCTGGGAGCGCGACCGGCTCAACGCCCGCCTGACTTTGACGCTCTCGCCCACGCTGTGCGCGATGCTGCAAGACCCGCTGCTGTGCGCCCGGTACGAGGGCCGGCTGAGCGGCCTGATCGAACTGGCGGAGAAGGAGGTGTTCCGCACGCACTGGCAGCCCCCGCTGCGCCGCGTGGCGGAGTATTACCTCGATCGCTTCCGCGCGTTGCGACGGTTGTGGCTGGAGTGTGACCGCAACCTGGTCGGGGCGTTCCGGCGGCTGCAGGAAGCGCGGCGGATCGAGATCATTCCCTGCGCCGCGACGCATGCGGTGCTGCCCCTGCTGGCGGATCACCCGCCGTCGCTGCGCGGGCAGGTGCGGACCGCGCGCGACCAGTACCGCGCCGCCTTCGGCGTGGACCCGACCGGCTTTTGGTTGCCGGAATGCGCCTACGACCCGGCGGTCGAACCCGCCTTGCTCGACGCGAACCTGCACTGGTTTGTGCTGGAGACGCACGGGTTGCTGAACGGCACCCCGCGCCCGCGTTACGGCGTGGCCGCGCCGGTCTTCACGCCGGGCGGTTTGGCGGCGTTTGCCCGCGACCCCGAGTCCGCGCGCCAGGTCTGGAGCCGCCTGGGCGGATACCCGGGCGATCCGCATTTTCGCGATTTCTACCGCGACATCGGTTACGACCTCGATTTCGAGTACGTGCAACCGTACCTGCCGGCGCCCAGGCAGCGGGGCTTCACCGGTTTCAAGTACTACCGCATCACCGGCGGGGCGGCCGGTGCGACGGAGATCTACGAGCGCGAGGCGGCGGTGCGGGTGGCCCGCGCGCAGGCGCGGCACTTTTTCGAGGCTCGCCGGAACCACTTGAACCGGCTGGCGGAATTCATGGACCGGCCGCCGCTGCTGGTGGCGCCTTACGATGCGGAATTGTTCGGCCATTGGTGGTACGAAGGACTGGAATTCCTCGACGCCTTCGTCCGCGAAGCGGCGGGGGCGACGGACACCTTCACGTTGACCACGCCCACGGAGTACCTCCGTCAGTGCCAAACCCACCAACTGGTTCAACCGGTGGCTTCGACCTGGGGCGAGGACGGGCACCTCGGCGTCTGGTTGAACGAAAAAAACGAGTGGATCCGCCGGCATCTGGCGGTGGCCCAGGAGCGCATGCACGAACTGGCGGACCGCTGGCCGCCCGCCCCGGATTTGGAACGGCGGGCGCTGCAACAGGCCGCCCGCGAGTTGCTGCTGGCCCAGGCGAGCGACTGGCCGTTCATTCTGCATGCCGGCACCAGCCCCGGCTATGCGCGGCGGCGCTTGCGCGAACACATCCTGCGGTTCAGTTCGCTCTATCGCCAGTTGAAGGCCGGCTCGGTGGACGAGGCGTGGTTGAGCCAGACCGAGGCGCTGGACAACTTGTTTCCCAACGTCAACTACGAGCACTGGACGTAACGCCCTTCGCGCTTGGGCGCAGGCCGGCTGCGGCCGTGCCGGAGATGCCCGAAGAAAAGCCTTGCCGGCTGGCGTGAAGCCGCTTATTGGCACGCAGACCTTGATGCTATGAACAGCCCTCGTTTCCGATTGGCGACGCCGCTCCTCGCCTTGCTGTGTGTGCTAAGCCGGTTGCCTTGCGGGCAGGCCGCCGAACCGGCGGGCAAGGTGCGGGTGCTGCTGGTCACTGGCGGGCACGAATACGACACCAACCAGTTCCTTCAGGTCTTCCGCGACAACCCGGACATCGTCTTCACCCACGTTGCGCATCCCCAACCGCCCACCTGGCTCGCCGCCGACCCGGCGCGGCAATGGGACGTGCTGGTGCTTTACGATTTCTGGCAGGACATCGACGACACCGGCAAGTCGAACTTCCTCGCCCGGCTCCGCGAGGGCAAAGGCCTGGTGGTATTGCACCACGCCATCGCCGATTACCAGAACTGGCCCGAGTACGAGCGCGTGATCGGCGCGCGGTACTATCTGGCCGACACGACACGCGACGGCGTGAAAAAGCTACGGTCGCTGTGGAAACACGACGTCGATTTTCACCTGCGCGTCGTCGCGTCCGAACATCCGGTCACGCGTGGCGTGAGCGACTTCGACATCCACGACGAGACTTACAAGCTCTACGATGTCCACCCGGACGTGACCTTGCTGCTCAGCACCGACGCGCCCACCAACGAGCCGAATCTGGCGTGGGCCAAGACCTACGGCGCGGCGCGGGTCGTTTATCTCCAGCTCGGCCACGACCATCAGGCCTACGAAAATCCCAACTACCGCCGCCTGCTGGCCAACGCCATCCGGTGGACTGCGCGCCGGGAATGACGGCTCCGCCCGACACCCCCGCCGTTTCCACTCACCGGCGGTTTCTGAAGGTCATCGCCTGCGAAATCGCCCTGCGGGAAATCTGTCACGCCGTCGCGCAGAGTCCGAGTCTGGTGGACCTCGAGTTTCTGCCGCAAGGTTTGCACGACACTCCGACCCGCGGCCGCGACGAAATCCAGCGTCGGCTCGACGCCGTGCCCGCCGGCAAATACGACGCGGTCCTCATCGGCTACGGCTTGTGCAGCAGCATTCTGAAGGACTTGTGCGCGCGGGACACGCGGCTGGTGATCCCGCGAGCCCATGACTGCATCACGTTTTTCCTCGGCTCGAAGGAGCGTTACCAGCAGTGCTTCACCGAGCGACCCGGGACTTACTACTTCACGGCGGGCTGGCTGGAGGTCCGCCAGCGACGGGACGGCGAGGGCACGGCGGGCCACGGCGGCTTCATGCCGGCGAATTCGGCGGCGGCGCTCCAACTCGATTACCAGCACTGGGTGGCCAAATACGGCGAAGACCAGGCGCGGTATCTCATGGAGGTGATGGCCGGCTGGAGCACGCGTTACACGCACGGCACGCTGATCGATTTCGATTTCACCCGGCCGCTGCGTTGCCGCGAGGAAGTCGAGCGCGTTTGCCAGGAAAAGGGCTGGCAGTTCGAGGCCCTGGAGGGCGACCTCAGCCTGCTCCGGCGCTGGCTCAACGGGGACTGGACAGAGAACGATTTTCTGGTCGTGCCGCCGGGGAGGAGCGTCGTTCCCAGCTTCGACGAGGGTGTGATCGCCTGCTCGCGGATGTCGCCCGCCGACGGACACCAAGACCGGGCATCGACCGCGTAAAATCGGAGTTCGCAGCCCGCCTCGGCCATCGCGGCAAGCGTATTCCCTTCCGCCGAACGACAGCGCAGGGCCAGCAAACCTGTTCGCGCACAGACCTTTTTGTACGCCGATGGGCGTGGTGTCCGGGTCCAAAACCAGGAGTGCAACAGGTGCCAGCCAGCGACGATACGGGTCGCTGATGGTTCATTGCAGACGGTTCTGGACGAGTGACCGCAGAGCGTCAGGGAAGGGCGGAAACGTGCGTGCTGTCGCCAGGCACAAAGTCGCCTGTGGCGTGCGGACGTCATCCGCACCGCCGACTGAATATCGGGTTGGCATTTGACCGGGGCCGGCTAAAGTGTCGAGCGTTACGATTCCGTTACGAAAGTAACCAAGGTGTGACGGGAATCGGGAAAACTATTGATATCATGCTTCTTGCTTACATCGACCCTGGGTCAGGCCTGCTGCTATGGCAGGGGATTGTCGCGGCTTTCGTAGGGTTGCTTTTCTACCTGAGGCAGACCCGGAAGTGGATTGTTGGCCAGTTCCAAAGGGTTTTGGGTCGCGGGCCGAAAGCGGAAACCGTCAAGCAGAACCCCACACTCGATCGCCAACGGGCAGAATAATGGCTGGACCGGTGTTCTCCTTCCGCGATCCGGCCGACGGCTGCGGCGTACTTGATGAGCGGGTCCTGCGTTTCGTAACCGGCGCCAACGTAGAGGAATTCCAGGCATTCCTGCAATCGTCGGTCAGCCGTGAGCTCGAACAACGGAAGCTGCTCGTCGCCACGCGTCCCCTGACCGAACCGGAAGTGGCCGAGCTTTCCTCTCAACCCGAGTGGGAGGCGTTTTTCGGGCGGCAGTCGGCCGCCCGTTTTTTTGAGCATGAGCGGATTCCCTTCCCCAGCTACCCGCACGAATGGCCGGCGGAAATGCTGTGGGAAGCAGCGCGGCTGACACTGGAGGTGGCCCAACGGACGCTGGCCGAGGGCTGGGGGTTGAAAGATGCCACGCCGCAGAACGTGCTGTTCCGCGGCAGCCTGCCGGTTTTCATCGACCTCCTCTCGTTCGAGCGGCGCCCGCCGACCGATCCGGTGTGGCGACCTTACGCGCAATTCGTGCGGACATTCGTGCTGCCTTTGCTGGCCCACCGGCTTTGGGGCACGCCGCTGTCGCAGGTGTTCTTGTCCCGCCGGGACGGGCTGGAACCCGAGGAGATTTACCGGTGGTGCCATCCGCTGACCCGCCTGTGGCCCACCGTGCTTTCGTTGGTTTGCCTGCCCAAGTGGCTGTCGGGTTCGGCCCGGCGGGAGGCGGCAGCGCTTTACCAACCGCGCGAGACCGAGCCGGAAAAGGCTCGGTTCATTGTCGAATCGCTGTTTGGCCGGCTGCAGAGAACCTTGAACCGACTAAAGCCGTGCCGCGCCCGTGAATCGGTTTGGAGCGACTACATGCAAACGCACTCCTACAGCGGCCCGGCGTTTGCCGCGAAGGAGCGCTTCGTCCGCGACGCCCTGGCGGAACTCAAACCGGCACGCGTGCTGGATGTGGGAGCCAACACCGGTCACTTCAGTGTCATGGCCGCGGAAGGCGGCGCGCGCGTCGTGGCGATCGACATCGACCCGGCTTGCGTGGGCGCGATCTGGCAACGGGCGCGCGCCGGCTCGCTGGATTTGCTGCCGCTGGTGGTGGATCTGGCCCGGCCCACCCCGGCGCTGGGTTGGCAGTATCGGGAGAGCGCGTCCTTCCTCGACCGGGCCCGCGGGGCCTCGGATTGCGTGCTCATGCTGGCGGTGCTGCATCACCTGTTGGTGACGGAACGTGTCCCGCTGGATGACGTGCTGGCGCTGGCGGCGGAACTCACCACCGACGCACTGGTCATCGAGTTCGTGGCGCCGGCCGACGACATGTTCCGCCAGCTCACGCGTGGGCGGGAACACCTGCACGCTTCCTTGACGGCCGAGGTTTTCGAAGCCGCGGGCGCGAAGCGGTTCGCGGTGGTTGGCGCAGTGGCGCTGCCGGAAACGCATCGCCGCCTCTACCTTCTCCGCAAGCGCAACCGCTCCGCATGAATGCCCACGGGCCAGCGCATGCGGTCGAGGCGGCTGTGCCCGTGCCGGGTAGTGGTTCGCGATTTGAACAATGGCTGAAGGACGCGGTTCTGGCAGTTTCACTGGCGAATCTGATCCTCGCCAATGCCTGGTTCCCGATTCTGTTCGACAAGGGCCACGGTTATTTCAATGAGGTGAGAGTCGGGCTCCCGACGCTGCTCGCCCTGCTGGCCAACGCCGGTTGGCTGGCGCTCGGGTTCTGGCTGATTCTCCGCGTCTGGCACCGCACCCGGAACCGCGGGGTCCAATTCGCCATCCACCTGTTGTTTCTCGCTTTGTTGATTGTGCCCGCGGATTTCCTGCGGACCAGCATCCTGAAAATCCCCGATTACCGGGTGGTGGCCTTTCTGAAAGACCCAATTGGAGTCACCCTGGCAGCCCTCGTTTTTCTGCTGGTTTTGTGGCAACACCCCCGGGCAGCGCGGGCAGCCGTCGCCGTTGTCGTTATTCTTGCCCCGTTGGCCTTGCTTACATTGGGTCATGCGATTCTGTTGCTCGTCGGCGTGCTGCATCTCAGGCATGCCGACTCGGATCCGGTTCTGGCAGCGCTCCAGCCAGCGCGGCCGGACCTGCCGCGCGTGGTCTGGATCATCTTCGACGAAATGGATTACCGGCTGGCGTTCGAGCAGCGCCCGACCGGTGTCGCCTTGCCGAATTTCGATCAACTTCGGCACGAATCGCTGTTTACGACGAACGCCTACCCGCCGGGCGGCGCCACCCTGATCTCCATGCCCGCGCTGATCTCTGGAAAACAACTGGCGGGCGTGACCGTGGCCGGTCCCTCGGAATTGTTGCTGGAGCCGAAGGAGGGGGAGCCAAAGGTCGATTGGAGGCGTTTGCCCTCCGTTTTTTCCTGCGCCCGGGAGTTGGGGGCAAACACGGCACTCGTCGGCTGGTACCATCCTTATTCACGTGTTCTGGCGGACTCCTTGAGTTACTGCGTGTGGTATCCCCACATGCCGTCCGAGCCGGCGCGGGGCCGCACTTTCGGCGCCACATTCGTGCGCGTACTGGCCACAACCTTGGGGACCGTGCATCTTCGCCGACTGTACATCGATCTGTGCCGGCGCAGCGAGCAGGAGGCGGAGGCATTGGCGGGGAATGCGGCTTACAATCTGATGCTTTTCCATCTGGCTCCACCGCACAAGCCGGGCGTTTACCTGCCGGCGGAACAATCGTTCACCGCCTTTGGTATTCCCAAGGTGAGGGGCTACTTCAACAATTTGATGCTGGCGGATCACCTGCTGGGAGTGATTCGGCGGAGTATTGCGCGCGCCGGTTTGCAGGACCGCACCTGGTTCGTGGTCAGCGCGGACCATTGGTGGCGCGAATCCGCGGTTTATGACGGGCGGGTGGATCGCCGGGTACCGTTCGTCGTGCATCCGCCGGGGAACTCCCAAGGGCTGGAGTTTGGGGCGATGATCAACACGGTCGCCACCCATGATCTGCTGCTGGCGATCCTGCGAGGTGAGGTTCGCAACCTTGTGAAAACGGCCCATTGGCTCGAACAGCGACGAATCACGGCCCCGCCGGATTACGGCTCGCAAGAGGAGCACGCGGAGTGAAACAAAGTCGTCGTGCCGGATGCGGGGCGGCGCCGCGATAAAGCCCGGCACGCCGGCGCAAGCGGCCTATCGTAACGGCGTTTCGGGCGGTCGCGGGCAGCGAATCAGAAGCGGTCTTCGGTCGCCGGGATGATTTTGACGCGGCTCGCCGTTGTTGTCCGTCACCAGCCAGAACGCGTCCGCGTCCACGGCCAAACCTTCCATGACCCCGGTCGGGTAACGCCGCTGGTACACCCACTCCGGCGCATTCTCGATGGCCGCGTAGCTGTACTCGGCGCGAACGTGCAGCGTGGCCGGATCCACTTCGAGGATGGCCCGCTGGTGCCGCAACAACACGAACAACGCACCGTCGTACCAGCTCAAATCCGAGTAATGCAGCGGCCCCAAGCCGAAGTGCGCCGGGCGGACCACAAAGGAATCCTCGATCCGCAGCGTGGCGAGATCGAGGCGGAGAATCACCGCCTGGCTGCGTTCGTTCGCCAGGTAAAGGCGGCCGTCCCCCACCGCGATGCCCTCGAAGGAGGCGTTGTCGTCGGTCTTGGAAAAGAAGCGCGCGACGGGCGCCCAGTCGATCGGCAGCCGTTCCACGACGCCGCGGGCCGGATCGCAACGCAGCACCAGCCGCCGCGATTCTTCGCACAAATAAAGGCGGCCTTCCGGGTCGGTTGCCAGCCCCTCGCAATCCAGCCGCCCACCGCCCACACCCGCGGCGGCCAGTTGCGCGGGCGTGAAACAATTTGGCACCAACTCCAGGCCTGCCGATGCGGCATCCGGAGTCAGGCGCACCCGGTAAACCTGCGGCCCGCGGTCACTGATCACCAGCAGGTCGCCGGTAGGCAGCCGCACCAATCCCGACGCGTCGAAGCGCCGGCCGCCGGGCGGATCGAGCAGCCAGACGCGGTCCGCGCGCAACGTCTGGCGCGCCGCCGGATCGGCGGTCACCAACGCCGGGTGCGCCGGCGAACCGGGACCCGCCTGGCGATCCAGCCCGGCACAGCCCGCGAGCAACACCCAGCCAAGCCCATGTGTCCCCAACCGCAGCAACAGCGAAACCACGCGCCGTTTGTAGCAAACCGGCTGGAGACAACAACCTCGCGGTCGAGCGGGTGGTCCGCGAACCGCGGATCGTCCGGCCGGCCGGATTATCGCGTTGACGGGTCGGGACCGGGGCTTCCACTATGCCGCCGCAGTGCCCGCCAGGCGCGGTCCGCTTCGGCGGGCGCTGTCTTTGGAAGCCGAATTCGACTCACATGAACCTCGACTCTCTCTATTCCGAACTGACGCTCAAGACCACCGCCAAGCTGGCGCTGATCGTCCTCGATGGTCTCGGCGACGTGGCCACCAACGCCCAAAGCCGTCTCACGCCGCTCGAGGCTGCCCGCACGCCGAACCTCGACGCGCTCGTGGTCGAAGGCTGCGCCCAAGGCCGGATGATTCCCGTGGCACCCGGCATCACGCCCGGCAGCGGCCCGGGTCACCTCGCCCTCTTCGGTTACGACCCGATCGAATACCAGGTTGGCCGGGGCGTGATTGAGGCGCTCGGCCTCGGCGTGGAATTGAAGGCCGGTGACGTCGCCGCGCGCGCGAACTTCTGCTCGCTGGACGCCAAGGGCATAGTCACCGACCGCCGCGCGGGCCGTATCGAGACCAGCATTTGCGAGAAGCTGTGCGCCATGCTCGCGAAGAAGGTGAAGAAGATCGGCGACACCGAGGTGATCATCCAGCCCGGCAAAGGCCATCGCTTCGTGGTGGTCTTCCGCGGCAAAGGGCTGGAAGGCCCGTTGACCGACGCCGATCCGCACCGCGAAGGCCTCGCGATTCCGGCCGCCAAACCGGTTTCCGCCAATTCTGCCAAGGAGAAGAAAGCCGCGGAATTGATTGCGGAATTTTACCGGCAGGCGCTGCCGGTCATCGCCAAGGAAAAGCCGGCCAACGGCTTCCTGATGCGCGGCATCGCCCACCAGCCGGAGATCCCGACCTTCCAGGAGCGCTATCTGCTGAAGCCGGCATGCCTGGCGGTTTATCCGATGTACAAGGGCCTGGCCCAACTCGTGGGCATGACCAAGATCGAAGGCCCGCAGACCATCGCCGAACAATTCGAGCGCTACCTCGCCGAGTACGACCACTACGATTTCTTTTTCATTCACTTCAAGTACACCGACATGTACGGCGAGGACGGCAATTTCGAAGCCAAGAAACAAGCCATTGAGGAGTTCGACGCCGCGTTGCCCATTTTTCTCCGCAAACGCCCGGACGTGCTGGCGATCACCGGCGACCATTCGACGCCGTGCGTGATGAAAGGCCATTCGTGGCACCCGCAGCCGGTGCTGCTCCAGTCGGCCTACAGCGGCAACGACAAGCTGGAGCGGTTCTCCGAAACCGGCGCCAACCTCGGTTCGCTGGGCGTCTTCGAGGCCAAATACCTCATCCGGTACATGCAGGCCAACGCGAAGATGTTCGACAAGTACGGGGCGTAAACGGACAACCGCCAAGGCGCCAAGGACGCCAAGTGAGCGAGCCGGATTCCAAGCTGGACCAGGTCGCCCACGCCGTAATCGGCGCGGCGATCGAGGTCCACCGAACGCTGGGGCCGGGGTTCCTTGAATCGGTTTACGAGGAGGCCCTCGCGGTTGAGTTGGACCTGCGGGGCATTGAGTTCCGAAGGCAGGTTCCGGTTGCCGTAAACTACAAAGGCCGCGCTGTCGGCGAGGCCCGGCTCGATTTTTTGGCGGAGGACTTTTTGAGTGTGGAACTGACGGCCGTGGACGAACTGGCTCCCATTCACCAAGCGCAAGTGACTACATACCTAAAAGCCACGGGGCACCACCTGGCTCTATTCATCAACTTTAACCTCCCAGTCCTCCGTGATGGGATCAGAAGCATCGTTCTCTCGTGATCTTGGCGTTCTTGGCGCCCCGGCGGTTCATCTCATGAAAGCAGTCATCCTCGCCGCGGGCAAAGGCACCCGCATGAAGGAGCTCACGAACGAGCTCCCCAAACCGATGTTGCCCGTTCAGGGCTCGCCCATCCTCGAACACATCCTGGAAGGCTTGAGCAGCGTGGGCATTCGCGACTTCTGCATCGTCACCGGCTGGAAACGCGAGGTGATCGAGCGTCATTTCGGCGACGGCTCGCGCTGGGGCGTGAGCATCCGGTTCGTCGAGCAAAAGGTCCAGGACGGCACCGGCAAGGCGCCGGAGCTGGCCAAAGACTTCGTCGGCGCCGAGCCGTTCCTGCTCACCTACGGCGATATCCTGGTCAAGCCGGAGACTTACGCGCAGATGCTTCGGCGTTGGACGGAAGGCGACTTCTCCGGCCTGCTCACCGTGACTGCCGGCGAAGACGTGACCAAGGGCGCGATCAACTTTTTCGATGAGGCGTTCTGCCTGAAGCGGCTCATCGAAAAACCAAGCCTCGCCCGGGTCGAGGAACTGCGCGCCGCCGGCTGGTTCAAGCCCGGCGATCCGGCCTGGTACAACGCGGGCATCTACCTCTTCCAGCCGGTCGTGTTCGAGTACACGGCGCGGCTGAAGAAGTCGCCCCGCAACGAATACGAACTCACGGACGCGATCATCGCGATGATCGAGACCGGACACCGCATCGCCGGCCTGAAAATCGAAGGCCGCTGGGTGGACGTGCGCGATCCCGGCACGCTGGCCGCGCTCGAACGCGGAGAGGTCTGAGCCATGCTCGTCACCGATCTCCTGCCCGCGCGTGAGCGTGCTTCGTGCCGGCTCATGGTAGTGCTGCATGGCCTGGGCGACAGCATGGATGGCTACCGCTGGATGCCCGGCGAAATGCGGTTGCCGTGGCTAAACTACCTGCTCGTCAACGCGCCCGATGACTACTTCGGCGGTTATTCCTGGTACGACATCTACGGCGATGCCGGACCCGGCGTCGCGCGCAGCCGTGCCTTGTTAACGAGCCTCCTCGACGACCTGCCCCGGCAGGGATTCGCTCCCGCCGAGACCATGCTGTTCGGTTTCTCGCAAGGGTGCCTGATGACGCTGGAAACCGGCCTGCGTTACCCAAGCCGGCTGGCCGGCTTGATCGGCGTGAGCGGTTACGTCCAGGACGTGGCCACCTTATTGAAAGAGCTTTCGCCGGCCGCCAAAGAGCAGCGCATTCTTATGACCCACGGCACGGAGGACCCGCTGCTGCCGATCGCGCCGGTGCGCAAGCAAGCCGCGCTGCTCAAAGGCGCCGGTCTGAACCTCGAATGGCGCGAGTTCGACAAGCCCCACACCATCGCTGGCGAGGAGGAACTGGCGGTCCTGCGTGGGTTCGTCGAGAATTGCTTCGAAGCTTGGCCAACTCCGGCCTGAGTGCGGCAGGCAGATTGTCATCTATTTGCGGGCGGAGATCGCTAGCTCTGTGAAAACGGCCGATTACGAGGCGGTGGCCGGCGCGTTCAAAGGGGCTTGATCGAAAGCGGAAACGTGGGAAATTCCCACCATGCGGAACACGATCAATCTGGACGCCAAACGCCGGGGCACGTTCCCGGCCTCGTTCAAGCCGGGTGACCGGTTTGCCGTAGTCCTGACCGATGCCGACACGGTGCAATTCCGCCGCCTTCGCCCTGTTGAAGTGCCCACGGTGGAACCGCGTAAGGTCAAGGGGCAATGGCTGGGCGCGAAGTTGACTCTGGACCGGGCGCGGCTCGCCGCCGCCATCCGGGAAGAACGGGACAGCCGATGAAATCCTATTGGGACACGTCCGCGCTGATTGTGGCCCTGCATGACGAGGCGCTACGCGGACGATTGGACGTCGGCGAGCATGTGACCCGCGTGCACACGCTGGCCGAATTGTTCTCCACGCTCACGGGCGGACGCCTCCGGTTCAAGTACACACCCGCCGCGGCTTCGCTCTTGATCGAAGGGCTATGCCCGCGGCTGGCCTTTGTGGAGTTGGACGCGTCGCAAACGCGAGCGGCCCTGGCAGACGCCGGGAGCCGGGGCGTGACCGGCGGGCGGGTGCATGACTGGCTGCACGCGGTGGCGGCCGGACAGTCTGGAGCGGAACGGCTGTTGACCAGCAACGTGGATGATTTCCGCGACTTGGAAAGCGGTTGGACGGTGGAAGCGGTCTAAACGAAAACCCGCCCTCCCAGTTCGCGGCGAACGATCTATCTCTTGCGTGGGGGGCGTTATGGCTGCCGCGATTGAACCAAGCATGATTCGCGAAGACTACATCATCGGTTGGATCAAACGGTACATCCGCTGGCTGGCGGAAATCGCCGGCTTTGTGAAAACCGCCGATTACGAAGCGGCGGCGCGCCGCGTCGATCTCGCGCTTCGCGATCTGCTGGGAATCGGTCCCGACTCGGTGCTCGCACTTACCGACGGCGAGTTGCTGGCCCGCCTCACGGTCGATGAGCCTCCGCCCGTGGTCCGCGACAAATGCCTGCTCCTGGCCGCACTGCTCAACCACCTGGGCAGCGCCGCGTCGGGCCAAAACAACGCTGACGTGGCGCGCGACTGCTGGCTCAAGGCGCTGCAAATCGTGCTGGCGACGCAACTGCAGGGCCGCGGGGAAGACTGGCCGGAATTCGCTCCGGCAGTGCCCGACTTGATGGCCCGGCTCCAGCCCACCGAATTGCCGTCGCGCACGCACGCTGCGTTGTTGATCTACCACGAGCAGCGGGGCGAGTTCGCAAAAGCCGAGGACGCGCTGTTCCGGCTGCTGGACGCGACGGAGCAGGCGCCCGCAGCGGTCGAGATTGGGTTCGGCTTTTACCAGCGAATGGGCGTGCTCAGCGACGACGCGTTGGCCGCTGGTGACTTCAGCCGCGCGGAAGTGGCGGCGGGATTGGCGGAGTTGCAACGCCGACAGGAAGGCGCGGCGCCTTGAAACCGAAAACTGGCCGCGTCGAGGCGTGCCACTGATGGCCGTTGCCATCGCCACAGTTCGCCCACCTAGTGAGAACGAGGCCGACCGGCGAGGCCTCTCGGAGTTCAACGCATTGGGAGCGCCTCAAACGCCGAAGAAGCGTTGAATCTCGCGGAGCACCTCGACGAACCGATCCACCTCGGCGCGGGTGTTGTAGAAATAGAAACTGGCGCGCGCGGTCGAGGCCACGCCGAGCTTGCGCATGAGCGGCTGGTTGCAGTGATGGCCGCCGCGCAAGGCGACGCCAAACTGGTCGGCCACGGTCACCACGTCATGCGCGTGCACGTCGTCCAGGAGGAAACTGACCAAGCCGGCGCGGCCGACCTTCGGTCCGAAGAGTCGGATGCCTTTCAACCGCGCCATCGATTCGTACGCGTAGGCGCCCAGTTCCTGGTCGTGGCGCCAGATGCGGTCGCGGCCCACGGCATCGAGGTAATCCATCGCTGCGGCCAGGCCGATGGCGCCGGCAATGTGCGGTGTGCCCGCCTCGAACTTGTGCGGCAGCGTGTTCCAGTGGCTCTCGAAAAAGTCCACGCTCGAGATCATGTCGCCGCCGCCCTGCCACGGCGGCATGGCGTCGAGCAATTCCTGCCGGCCCCAAAGCACGCCGGTGCCGGTCGGGCCGCAAATCTTGTGGCCCGAAAACGCCAGGAAGTCGCAGCCGAGCGCGCGAACGTCCACCGGCAGATGACCCGCGCTCTGGGCGGCGTCCACGAGCGTGACCGCGCCGACTTTGCGCGCGCGCTCGACGAGTTCGGCGACGGGATTGACGGTGCCCAGCGTGTTCGAGATGTGGGTGAAGGCAAAGAGCTTCACACCCGGCGTGAGCACCGCATCGAGTTGGCGGAGGTTGAGCAGTCCTTCGTCGCCGGTCACCGGAAGATAAACCAGTTTGGCGCCGGTCTTGGCGGCAACAAGTTGCCAAGGGACCAGGTTGCTGTGGTGCTCCATCTCGGTGAGCAGGATGCGGTCGCCGGGTTTGAGATTCGCCACGCCCCAGGTGTTCGCCACCAGGTTGATGCTCTCGGTCGTGCCGCGCGTGAAGATGACTTCCTGCGAGCCGGCGGCGTGAATGAAGTTCGCGACGCGCTCACGGGCGCCTTCGTAACCGGTGGTGGCGCGGTTGCTCAGTTCGTGAATGCCGCGGTGGACGTTCGCGTTGTCCTGCCGGTAATAGCGGTCCAGCGCTTCGATCACCGGGAGCGGCTTCTGGCTGGTGGCGGCGTTGTCGAAATAGATCAGCGGATGGCCGTTGACCGTTTGGTGCAGCGCCGGGAAGTCGGCCCGCACCGCGTCCCAGGCAGGGGCGCTGACTTTCGATTTCAGTTGGGCGGTTTCGGCGATCATTGCAGCGGAATCGAGTGGGCGCGTGCCCAGGCCATGTTCACATCAATCCCAGTTCGAGCCGGGCGGCTTCGGTCATCATGTGCTGGCTCCACGGCGGGTCCCAGACGAGCTCGACGTTGACCTCGTCCACGTTCTCGAGCCCCAGCACCTTGTTCTGCGCGTCCTGCTGGATCACTGGACCCATGCCGCAACCCGGCGCGGTCAGGGTCATCTTGATGTCCACCTTGTAGGTGCCGCCGCTGGCGAGCGGGCTGACCTGGCAATCGTACACGAGGCCCAGATCGACAATGTTCACCGGGATTTCCGGGTCGTAGCAGGTTTTAAGGGTGTTCCAAACCTCTTTCTCCACTTCCTCGCGGGTCTGCGGTTTGACGCTGGCGGGCGTCGCCTTGGCGGACGCTGACAGCCCGAGCGCGTCGGCGTCGCGATTGTCCACGCGGAACATGTTGCCGTTCACGACGACGGTGTAAGTACCGCCGAGCGCCTGGGTGATGTAGGCCGTTTCGCCGGCCAGCAATTGCACCTTGGTGCCGACGGGCACGACGGTGGCCTCGACGTCGCGGGTGAGGACCACTTTGTCAGGAATGGAGGTGGCGGTCGTCATGATGGAATTACTCGGTGGAGACGGGTTGGTCCTGGCCGTCGAGTGCGGCGAGGGTGGCGTGCCAGGCCAGCATGGCGCACTTCACGCGCGCCGGGAATTTATGCACGCCCGCGAACACCTCGAGCTTGCCCAGGTCGCCCCCGCTGGTCTGGCCTTTGGTGAGGAGGTCGTGCACGCGCTCGAACATCTGCTTCACTTCGGCCTTCGAGCGGCCTTTCACCGCCTCGGTCAGGAGCGAGGCCGAGGCTTTCGAGATCGCGCACCCGGAGCCCTGGAAACCGATGTCCTTGATCACGTCGCCGTCCATTTCGAGGTACAGCGCAATGTTGTCGCCGCACAGGGGATTGTGGCCTTGGGCCGTGCGCGTGGCGGCCTCGAGCCGGCGGAAGTTCCGCGGGCTCTTGCTGTGATCGATGATGACCTGCTGGTACAGGTCGTTGAGATCGTCAAACATCGTTGTCGTTTCCCCGGCCGCTCAGTTGTGCGCCCCGACGTGCACGGGTTCGTGTCGCTCCAGCCGGTCCCAGACGATCTGGTCCAGCTCGCTCCGGATCGGCGTGCTGCGGACGCGGTCGATGATCTCGCCGGCGAAGGCGTGAATCAACATCCGCCGCGCGGTCTCCAGCGGAATGCCGCGGGCGCGCAGGTAGAAAATGTGCTCGGGATGAAGCTGCCCGATCGTGGCGCCGTGCGTGCACTTTACGTCGTCGGCGTAAATCTCCAACTGCGGCTTGGTGTCCGCGGTGGCTTCGTCCGACAGGAGCATGTTCTTGTTCGTCTGCTTGGCGTCGGTCTTCTGCGCACCGGGCCGGACGAGGATGCGCCCGTGGAAGACGCCCTTGGATTTGTCGGCCAGGATGCCGTTGAAGTACTCGTGGCTGGCGCAGTTCGGCTGCGCGTGGTCCACGATCATGTGATGGTCGGCGAGCCGCTGGCCGTCGGCGAGGTACAGCCCGTTGAGCACGGCCTCGATGCCTTCGCCCGCCAGGCAGGCGCGAATGTTGTACCGCGAGAGGCGGGCGCCGAGGGCGAGCGAATGCAGATTCAGGTTCGTGCTCCGCCCCAGCCGGCCGTGAAACGCGGCGAGGTGAAACGCGGACTCGTTTTCGTCCTGGAGGCGCATGTGCTCGATCGCCGCGCCGTCGTCGGTGGCCAGTTCGGTCACCGCGTTGGTGACGTGCGGATCGGTGCCCAGGGAAATGTACTGTTCGATCACCGTCGCCTGGCTGGCCGCGCCGGCAACGATCAGGTTCCGCGTGAACACAGCGGCGCCCGGCTCGCAGCCCGTGGCGATGAACACCAGCCGGATCGGGTCCGCCACCGCCCGCCGGGCCGGCAGGTGAATGAACGCCCCGTCGGTGAAGAACGCTTCGTTCAGCGCGGTGAACGCCTGGCCTTCGCTGCTGGCCAGCCGGGTCAGGTGCGGTTCGAGCGCCCCGGCGTGCGTCTCCAGCGCCGCGGCCAGGTTCGTCACCACCACGCCGCCGGTGTGCGGCTGGATCGCGGACCGTTCGGGCGCGAAGCGGCCATCGACGAACACGAGCCGGTCGCCGGGCAACTGCGCGAACGGCAGGCTCGCAAGTGTTTCGCCATTGACCACGTGGTCGCTTGCCGACGGCGCCAACCGAAACGGCAGTGCCGTCAACGGTGCAAGGTTGGTGAAGCGCCAGTCTTCGTCGCGCGGGGTCGGAAAGCCGAGTTCCGAGAAGCGATTCAAGCCGATGCGGCGGGCCGTCTGCAGCCAGGCGGGTTCGCCGGCCGCAGGTGCCCAGGACGTCAGCGCCGAATGATACGGTCCGTCCTTGCCGACCGCCGTGCGGGGTTGGGTTTCGATCTGAGGTTCCAAGGTGGTAACCATGGGTGTCGCTCCGGTCATCAGGCCGCTTCCGCCGCGCAACCCGCGCAAGTGTTGCAGCCGAGGATCCAGTCGTAGCCCTTTGCCTCGAGCGCCAGCGCCAGTTCTTTGCCGCCCGACGTGGCGATGCGTCCACCGCAGAGGACGTGCACAAAATCGGGCACGATGTAGTCGAGCAGGCGTTGGTAGTGCGTGATCACGAGTTGGGCGTTGTCATCGCGCTTGAGCTTGTTGACGCCGTTGGCCACGACGCGCAGCGCGTCAATGTCCAGCCCCGAATCGGTCTCGTCGAGCACGGCGAGTTTGGGTTCGAGGACCGCCATCTGGAAAATCTCGTTCCGCTTTTTCTCGCCGCCGGAGAACCCGACGTTCACCGCGCGCTTGAGCAAGGCTTCATCGAGTTCAAGCAGGTGGATCCTTTCCTTCACGAACTGCAAAAACTCGACCGCGTCCAGTTCCGGCAAGCCGCGATGCTTGCGGAGTTCGTTGAGAGCGGCCTTGAGAAAGTAAGTGGAGTTCACGCCGGGAATCTCCACCGGGTACTGAAACGCCAGGAACAACCCCTCCCTGGCGCGTTCCTCCGGGTCGAGTTCGAGCAGGTTCTGGCCGAGGTAATGCGCCTCGCCGGAGACGATGTCGTAACCGTCGCGGCCGGCCAGGACGGCGGCGAGCGTGCTCTTGCCGCTGCCGTTGGGGCCCATGATGGCGTGGACTTCGCCGGGGTTGACGGTGAGGTTGACGCCCCGCAGGATGTGCTTGCCTTGGACGCCGGCGTGCAGGTCTTTGATTTCGAGGATCGGTTGGCTCATGTGGAATGAATTACCGGCTGTTCTTCTTTGAGTACTTTTGCTGCTGTTTTACATATACTTTAAGCAGCTCACGCATCGCGAATGGGTGATCTTCCTCACCCTTATAGTCTTTGCTAAGCCTCGTGAAGGCTGTACCACACTCATCGTGCCGAAACTTGAATAAACACTCTTTGAAGGAGACAGCGCCCTGCCGAAAACTAGCGGCCGTCTTCGCCGCCAGTCGTATTACCCCTTCGGAGTAGTCTCGCAAGGAAACATCTCCGCGGCGGAACGTGCTCGCCTCGTAAAAGAGTTCTGCAAGTGCTCGCCTGGTAATCGGCAATCCTCTTGGGCTGGTACCGTACATTACTCCTGCGATGTTTGGTCGTCCTCCAACTGACACAAAGAACATCTTCTCAGACTCATTGGACAGCACAAGCGCAGCATTGTTGATGAATTCTCTGATCTTGGCTTCGGTTTCCAAGAGCTTCGCAGGTGTCGGCTTGATCTCGAACCAGCCCACCTTGTGAACACGGAAATCTGGAGTGTAAGGAATACCCGATGGCAACTGAAATCTCTTCGGCTCGTATTGCCACTTGAGCCCGCATTGCGTGAAAAACACTGCCCAGCGAGCTTCTAGCAGACTTCTGAATGGTACTCGCTTGCCACCCGCAGTTTCGAGGAAGGTGATTCGACTCTGGATATCAGTTTCGGTTGGCATGGCTAGCCCACGCTCCCTTCGAGGCTCACGCCCAGGAGCTTTTGTGCTTCGACGGCGAACTCCATCGGCAGTTCCTTGAAGACCTCCTTGCAGAAGCCGTTCACGATTAGGTTCACGGCGTCCTGCGTGGAAATGCCCCGCTGGTTGCAATAGAAAATCTGGTCTTCGCCGATCTTCGAGGTCGAGGCCTCGTGTTCGACCTGCGAGGCGGTGTTCTTGACCTCGATGTACGGGAAGGTGTGCGCGCCGCACTGGTCGCCGATGAGCAGCGAATCGCATTGGGAGAAATTGCGCGCGCCGAGGGCACTCTTCTGCACCTTGACGAGGCCGCGGTAAGTGTTCTGGCCATGCCCCGCGGAAATGCCTTTGGAGACAATCGTGCTGCGGGTGTTGCGGCCGATGTGGATCATCTTCGTGCCGGTGTCGGCCTGCTGGCGGTTGTTGGTCAGCGCGACCGAATAGAATTCGCCCACCGAGTTTTCGCCCAGCAGGATGCAACTCGGGTATTTCCAGGTGATCGCCGAGCCGGTCTCGACCTGCGTCCAGGAAATCTTGGAGTTCTGCCCTTTGCAGAGCCCGCGCTTGGTCACGAAATTGTAGATGCCGCCGCGGCCGTTCTTGTCACCCGGGTACCAGTTCTGCACGGTCGAATATTTGATCTGCGCGTCGTCCAGCGCGACCAGCTCAACCACCGCGGCGTGGAGCTGGTTCTCGTCGCGCATCGGCGCCGTGCAGCCTTCGAGGTAGCTCACGTAAGCACCGGGTTCGGCGACGATCAGCGTCCGCTCAAATTGGCCGGTGTTCTTCGCGTTGATGCGGAAATAGGTGGACAGCTCCATCGGGCAGCGCACGCCTTTGGGCACGAAACAGAATGAGCCGTCGCTGAAGACCGCGGAGTTCAAGGCGGCGAAGTAGTTGTCCGCGGGCGGCACCACCGAGCCGAGATATTTCTCGACCAGCTCTGGATGCTTTTTCACCGCCTCGGAAAACGAGCAGAAAATGACGCCGTGCTTTTCGAGGTCCTTCTGGAACGTGGTGGCCACGGACACGCTGTCCATGACCGCGTCCACCGCCACGCCAGCGAGGCGCTTTTGCTCGTCGAGCGAGATGCCCAGTTTTTCGAACGTGCTGCGGAGCTCGGGATCGACCTCATCGAGGCTGGCGAGTTGCTTCTTCGGCTTGGGCGCCGCGTAGTAGATGATGCTCTGGTAATCGATCGGCGGGTAATGCACGTGGGGCCAACGCGGCTCGGCCATCGTGAGCCAGTGACGGTAGGCCTGGAGGCGCCATTCGAGGAGGAACTCCGGTTCGTGCTTTTTGGCGGAAATGGCGCGAACGATGTCCTCGTTCAACCCCGGCGGCAGGCTCTCGGTTTCGATGTCGCTGACGAAACCGTACTTGTACTCGGTATTGACGAACTCTTCGATGGTTGAAAGGTCGGTGCTCATCGTGGCTTGGAAAGGTTGAGGCAGCTCTCAGGTGTCATTTATGCCTTTTCTTCGCGGCGCACTGCGGGCAAAGCCCGCTGAAGGCAATCTCGAAGCTCCGCATCCGGAACCCGTTCGGCAGCGTCATCGCCGGGTGGCCGGCTTCGGGGTCGGTGTCGATGTCGTAGGTGCCGCCGCATTCGTCGCAATAAAAGTGGTGGTGTTCGTTCATGTTCGAGCAATAACGCGTGGCGCCGCGGTCGTGGTGAACCTGTTTGACCAGGCCGCATTTCACCAGGGTGTCGAGGCAGTTGTACACGGTGGCCATCGAGATGTCTGGCATCCGGCCTTTGGCCCGGATGAACACCTCTTCCGCGCTCGGGTGATCGCGTTTCTGGAGCAGCACGCTGTACACCTCGCGCCGCTGGGCGGTGAGGCGCGAGCCGGTGCGGGCGAGCCGCTCGTTGAGCTGTTCGTCCACAAACTCGTTGTGCATTTGCTTCTTCACGCCGCGCGAAAGCTAGCGCGGCTTCGGCGCCTGTCAATATTTAGAACAATTCTAAATCCAGTCTGCGCGTGGCCCACGAGGGAGTGCCGCGTGCTGGGGATACCCTGGCAAGGAAATAGACCGCCCGGTGCCCGCCAACCCGAAACTGCATTGCCGGAGCCGCGCCGAGACGCTGAAATGCCGGCGTGGTCATCACCCGTCGCCATTTCCTATCGCTTGCCGCCGCCGGCGCCGCGGGCACGGCGCTCGCTCCGCTTCATTCCCTGAGTGCTGCGTCGCCGCCGGACTGGCGGTTCGCGCCGGAGCGGAACGTGATTCCAGCGCCGACCGACCCAGCGCTCTGGCCCGAATTTCGCCGGCAACTGGCCGAATGGCGGACCGCGAAGCGCCGGGAGTTGAACTACTCGGATGCACTCTACCACCAGCCGGAGTTCGCCTGGGTGCCGGCGAACTTCGCCTGCTGCTTTCTGATGTTGAACGACGAGTTGTTCTACGACGCGAAATCGGGCGCCTACACCGTGGCCAAGCTGCTGGAGCACGGCCGGACCGAGTTTGGAGGGTTCGACAGCGTGGTGCTCTGGCACGCCTACCCGCGGATTGGTCTGGACGCGCGGAACCAATTCGATTTTTACCGCGACCAACCGGGTGGCCTCGCCGGTCTGCGCGGCGCGCGCAACTAATTCGACCGCGCCGGCGTGCGCGTTTTCCTGGATTACAACCCGTGGGATACCCAGACGCGCCGTGAAGGCCAGGACGACTTGGATGCGCTGGTCACGATGGCGGCAGCGCTTGCCGCCGACGGCCTGTTCCTCGACACAATGGATCGCGGGGCGGAGGCGTTCCGGGCCAAGCTTGACGCTGCTCGCCCCGGCGTGGCGCTCGAAAGCGAGGGTGCCCTGCCGTTGGAGCGCGTTCGCGACCATCATTTGAGCTGGGCGCAGTGGTTCGACGACAGCGAGGCCCCAGGCGTGCTCCGTAACAAGCGGTTCGAGCGCCGCCACCAGCAGCACCAGATCAAACGCTGGGACCACGACCACACCGGCGAAATCCACGCCGCCTGGATGAACGGCAGCGGAATGCTGATTTGGGAAAACGTCTTCGGCACCTGGAATGGCTGGTGCGACCGCGACAAGTCCATTTTGCGCTCGATGCTGCCGATCCAGCGCCGTTACGCCGCCTGGTTTTCCGGCGAAAACTGGACTCCGTTGGTTCCGACCCGCCAGGCCGGACTTTACGCCAGCCGGTGGGAATCGGCGGGCGTCCGGGTCTGGACCTTGGTAAACCGCACTGAAGACGACGTGAAGGGCGAGTTGTTCGAGGCGCCTTTCGGTGATGGCGAGCATGTCTGGGACGCCATCATTGGCCAGCCCGCGATGGTGGGGCGCCCGATGGCGGCACGCCCGGAGCGCCCCGACCCGGCCAGCGCGGCGCCGGTCATGCCCGTGGTAGGTTTCGTGCCGCCGCGTGGCCTCGGCTGTTTCGTTGCCGGACGGCCGGAGGCGATGGGCGCGGACTTCACCGACTTCCTAGCCAGCCAGCGCGAAATCCTGAAGCGCGCCAACTGGAGCACCCGCTTTCCGGAGCGCCGGGCTGTCTTGCGCAAATCGCCAGCCACAGTGCCGATTGCACGCGTGAAACTGCCGGCAGGCATGGTCGCGATCGACGGCGGCAAGGTGCGGATGAAAACCGAGTTCCGCGTTCGCGAATGCGGGTTTTACGAATCCACGGACGCGCATTTCAACACGCGGTTTCCGCCGCTGCACCAGCCGATCACGTTCGAACGCGAAGTGGAACTGAAGCCGTTTGCCTTGGACCTCACGCCGGTCACCAACGCGCGCTTCGCGGAATTTCTCCGGGCCAGCGGCTACCGCCCCCTCCACGCGCATTGCTTCCTCGCGCACTGGATCGATGGCGCGCCGCCGCCTGGCAAGGCGGAGCACCCGGTCGTGTACGTGGATCTCGACGATGCGCGGGCCTTCGCGCGCTGGGCGGGCAAGCGCCTGCCCACGGAAGCCGAATGGCAGTACGCCGCGCAAGGCAGCGACGGCCGCCGGTATCCGTGGGGCGCGACGATGGAACCGGGTCGCTGCAACGGGGGCGAAACCGGCGATACCACGCCGGTGCAGGCGTTCCCGGAAGGCCGCTCGCCGTTTGGGTGTTTCGACATGTGCGGCAACGTCTGGCAGTGGACCGAGAGCGAACGCAGCGACGGCCGGACGCGGTTTGCGATCCTGCGGGGCGGGAGCTTTTACCGGCACGGCGGTTCGGCGTGGTACTTCGACGAAGGGCCACAACCCGCCAACTTCGCCGCGAAGGCACTGTTGTCGTGGCCCGGACTGGATCGCTGCGCGACCGTCGGTTTTCGCTGTGCCGTCGATCTCGCGACCTGAACCGATCAGATCACTCGCCACCTGCGAATCGAAGAGCCGCGGGAAAAGTTCTTCTTTGCGCTCGTTGGTTGACCCGCATCAAAGCGTCGCCGGCCGGGTTTCGCTAAATTGATTTGATGAACGGAACTGTGAACGACCGCGAGATCGACGTCCGCACACTGCCTGGCCGAAATCGGCATGCGACGATCTTCGCGACCTGGAACGCCCTCGAGGCGGACGCAGCCATGCTGCTCGTGAACGACCACGACCCCGTGCCGCTTTACTACCAGTTCGCCTGCGAGCATGGCGGGACGTTTCGCTGGGAGTACCTGGAGCAGGGTCCCGAGACCTGGCGGGTGCGGATCACCAAAGGTCCGTTTGCCGACCCCGGCTACGTGCCCACGGCGAAAAGGGCGCGGCCGGAGCCGGCTCCTTCGCAAGCCACCGCGCCGGTCGTGCTCGACGTGCGCCCGATTTTCGCGCGTGGCGAAACGCCCTGCGACGCCATCGACACCGCCGTCGCGAGCGTCGCGCCGGGCCAGTCGCTGATGTTGCTCGTGCCGTTCGAGCCAGTGCCGCTCTATGCGAAGTTGCGCGCCCAGGGTTTCACGAGCCAAACCGAGCAACTCGACGACGGCACCTGGCGGATCCAGTTTTTGCGCGGACAAGACGCAACTTCGCCGGTGAAGGTCGCGTGCGGTTGCGGGTACGATTGAGCCGGGTGGCACAGCCGCCATCAGTCGTGGCTCCCTCCGGCGGTGGCCGTGCAAACGGCTGCGCAAACGGTCGGTTGCCTTGGTTTGGCGCCCGCCCTAGCCTCGGGGCGGCATGGGCCTGCCCGGACTCAAGTCAAATTCTGATCTCGCCAAGTACTCGCTCCTGAAGCCAGGCGCGGCGGCGGCGTTTCGCCTGGCGTTGCGGAACGAGCGCCTTTCGGCGGACGAACTGGAGGCGGTGTATTGGAGCCGCCTGCGCGCGCTGCTCGAATACACTTATCGAAAGACGCGGTATTACCGCCGCCGTTTTGAGGAGCCGGGTCCGCGACCCGACGAGATCCGCAACGCAAACGACTTCGCCGGCGTGCCGGTGTTGACCCGACAGGATCTGCACGACCGCGCCCCCGACCTGGTCTCCGTGGACGCCCGGCCGCGCGATCTGAACCGGGTCACGACCGGCGGCAGCATGGAGCGTCCGGCCAGGGTGTACCACCAACGCGACGTGTCGCGCGCCGTCCCAGAACTGAACGAGTTATCGCCATGGTGGCCTTGAAGCTTCTTGTCTTCGCCCACACGCCCCCGCCTCATCACGGGCAGAGTTACATGGTCAAGTTGATGCTTGACGGCTTGGGCGGCAACGAGGGGGGCGCTGTTGCTCAACTCCGCGAGGCGCCGGGCTCCGCGGTCGTCTGTTACCACGTGGACGCGCGGCTCTCTGCCGACTTGGAAGACGTGGGCCAGGCCCGTCTTGGCAAGCTCCTGCCGCTGGTGCGGTATTGCTGCCGTGCTTGGTATTACAGGTTCCGGCATGGCGTGCGGCATTTTTACTATATTCCCGCCCCAAGTGTCCGCGCGCCGCTCTATCGTGACTGGATCGTCATGGCGCTGTGCCGCCCGGTCTTTTCGAGGGTTATCTTCCATTGGCACGCCTCCGGCCTGGGCACGTGGCTCGACGCGCAAGCCAGACCGTGGGAGCGGTGGTTGAGCCGGCTTCTGCTTGGCCGGGCGGATCTGAGTCTGGTTTTGGGCGACCATTACCGCCAGGACGTGCAGGGTTTGTCGCCAAAGAAGGTGGCGTTGGTCCCGAACGGCATTCCGGATCCCTGCCCGGACTTCGAGCGGGCGGTTTGGCCACGGCGCCTGGCCAGGTCGCAAATCCGCGCGGCCCTTCTGTCCGACACCCAACCCGACGCTGGCACGATGCGGCGGGCCGGCGAAGCTCCGCAGGTGTTCCGGGTGCTGTTCCTCAGCACGTGCGCGCGCGAGAAAGGCGTGTTCGATGCCGTCGAGGCTGCCGCTGGGCTCAACCGGCAACTGGCGCAAGAGCGGGCTCCGTGGCGGGTCCGATTGACAGTGGCGGGTAAATTCGGCCGCGAGGAAGACCGGCAGGCGCTCACAAGGATTCTCGACCGTGAGTTGAACACGGCTTTCGCCAGCCAAAAACTTTGCGACTATGTGGGTTTTGTCAACGGGGCCGAGAAGACCCGCCTGTACGTGGAAAGCGACTGCTTTTGCTTTCCCACTTTCTACCCATTCGAAGTTCAGCCGGTAAGCCTCCTGGAAGCCATGGCGTTCGGACTCCCGGTGGTGACCACCCGGTGGCGCGGCCTGCCGGAATTCCTGCCCCCCGGCTATCCCGGCGTGGTCGATGTCGGAGCGCCGGACCAGATCGCGCAAGCGCTGCGACAGGCGGCGACCGCCCCGCCTGATCACGCCCTGCGGACGCACTTCCAAACGCACTTCACCGTGGAACGTTTCATGAGCCGCTTGGTGGAAGCGCTGCGCGAGGTGGAATGAGCCCGGCGCGATGGAACTCACGATCCCCGGGCTGCGCTCAAGTTCGCTGAGGCCCAGGCCGCATTTCCGCGCGCCCCGGCGTGGGCACAGGCAGCGGCTTGGGGGTCCGTCAGCCTGGTGCCCCCACGGTTAGCCACCGCCAACAGCGCTCCCTTCGGAATCGCTTTGTTGACCGCATACGGACTGCGCCAACCGCCGTGGCCAGCGTTGTGTTCGGCCACGCACCCCTAACGACTGGCGGCCGCGTAACCGCAGCCAGCAGCCTGTCGGCCTGACCGCAACGAGCCTTCGAGCCCGAGTCGAATGCGCCGAGTGCGCCGGAGTTCGTTAGGTAACCTTTGTTCCACCTCGACCGGCACACGCTCCATTTGCTCCCGCCCCACGTCCGCGACAGCCCCCCGACCGCCGCGGCCACTTCGTTCTCGACGCCGTCGGGATGCTCGACCTCTGCCCGACTTCCGCGCCGGCGCGCAGATCCCGCCCGCCCCGTTATGGTGGGCCTGCGCATCTAATCCTACGCCGGCGCGGCCTTCAAGACCCGGCACACCGGCAGGCAGGTCGAGCAGGCCACCCACGCGAGCGTCCCCGAGCGCCGGCCGATCGCTGACACCCTTTGTACCTTCCGTCGCCAGAACCAGACCCTCTTCACCGAGTGCCCCGTCACCCCCCTGCAACTGGCCCGTGCGCTACAATCGGCGAAGTTCGGCCAGGTCCACTGTCGCGACCGTTGCGAGCGTGGCGTCCGGCCGGTGGCCGGGGTTGGCCTTGCCGTTCGAACTGGTGCCGTTGTACGGAAAGGTGCGTGCTCGAGGCTTTACGAGCCAAACCACGCAACTCGACGACGGCACCTTGCGGATCGAGTTTACGTGCGGCGAAGCTTCAACTTCGCCGGGTAAGGTCGCTTGCCGTCGCGGCCACGATTGATCCGGGGAGGCGCGGCCGATACCGGGCGCGACGCTCTGCGGCGGCGGCGCGAACGCGCAAATGGTCGGTGTCAAATGGTCGGTTGCTTTGGATTGGCTCCCGTCGTAGCTCCGCCGTGGCATGGCTTGGATGGACTCATATTGGAAATTGATCTCGCCAGGTACTCGCACCTGAAGCCGGTCGCGGCGGAGGCGAAGGAGCCACGGACCCGGTTCCACGCGACCTTGCGTTGCGAAAAAATGGGGTTGAACTGGGTGCCGTGTGGCGGGAAAGATCGACGGCGGCGGGGGCAACGCGGCAGAACGGGGCGAAAAGAGTTGCCACGCCGCGCGAAATGGGGGAAAAGGCGACGGAATCCGCTGTTTCCCTTGAAAATCGGTCCACGCTGGTGACGACGAAGAATAAAGCATGTCAACTTTGGTGATCGACAGTCGGCTGAAGCTGCAGCTCCTGCTTTGGTATGCGGTGATAGCGCTGGCGCTGCTGGTGCTGGGGGTTAATCTCGCCACCAATCAGTTTTTCATGGCTCTGTTGGTGGCCGGCATGTTGTGGGTCGTCATGCTACCCTACCACGCGCAACTGTCGACGCGGCTGGCGATTGCCACCTTCAGCTCGGCATTCATTATCCCGTTCCTGCCGGGCCGCATGTATCTCTGGGAATTGGCGTCGTTGTTGGGCTGGACGGGCGTGCTCGTTGCCTTTTCTCTGCGACGCTATCCCGCCGGCTTGGGCCAGACGCTGCGCAGAAACAAATGGATTTTCATTGGCGCCGCCCTTTATTGCGTGGTGCTGCTGGTAACGATGAAGGCGCGTGGCGTGGGGCTGCGCGTGCTTGGCTCCAGCCAGATGGGCGGCCGTTTTTACTTCCAACAGATGATTTGCGCGGTCTTTCCGCTCCTCTTCGTCCTCTGCCCGATGAAGGAGAAAACGTTTGTCCGGCTGTTCGTCCTCCAATGCTTGTTGTCCGGCACCTATATCGTCTCGGACCTGGCCTATACTCATTACGGCGGGACCGTGAACAGATACTTGCTCACATTTCTGGAGGTGCCGGGCGACGCCGCAAATTTCGAGCGTCAGGCGGAAAACTTTGGCATCCGACGGTTCCAATCGCTTTCCTTTGCCGGCCAGGGCTTCATCTTCGCCCTCCTGGTGTTCCATAATCTGCGGGATTTCATCGGGCGACGATCCGTCTGGCTGGCTCCCACCACGCTCCTGATTATCGGCATGACGCTCTTGAGCGGTCACCGGATGGCGCTGATCAGCATTGGATCCATTGTGATCATCTGCGCGCTCGCGCAACGTTTCCTGCGCCTCCGAAATCTGGTGGTGGGCGGCGCGTTGTTGGGGGTCCTCCTCCTGCTCGTGTATGCGTTCCCCGAACGTCTGCCGCGGGCCGGCCAGCGGGCGTTGTCCTTCCTGCCCGGCCTCCAGGTGGACAGCCAGGTGGCGACGGACGCCTACGGCACTTTGGCCACCCGCCAGGAGTTGTTCCGCCTCGGTTGGGACATGATTCCCCAATATTTCTGGATTGGCCGCGGCTTTTCCAATGCCGCCTACGGGGAGAATTTCTCGGCTTACGAGTTTGACCAAACCATCGCCGCACACCTGGCCATGGGCCGGTTCTACAATGGTTTCATCGGGTTGATGGTCAACACGGGTGTCTTTGGCTTTTTGTGCATGGCCATTTTCATCTCGGGGGGCTTGTTGTCAGCGTCTCGAGTCATCCGCCATGTCCGCCGCTACGGGTCTAATGACAATTTCTCGCGCGTCAGCGCCTTGGTGGCGAGTTTGTACATTTTTGGCGTCATTGCCTTCCTCTTCCTGCACGGCGACAGCGAATATGCCATGAAGAGTTTTTCCCTGCTGATAGGAATGCTCCTCATGATTGAACGCCTTCTAAACCAACGTCTGGGAGGCAGCACACCGGACGCGGGCAGTCAAGCGGTCTAGGCGGGCCGGGCATGCGAGTGCTTCACATCCTCGGCGCGACGGACGATACCGGCGGCATCCTCTCCGTCATCCGCAATCTGCAGACCGCCACGGCGCCTCGGGGAGTCCAACACCTCGTCTGGGTCAACAGCGCTTACCACGAGGTCCGGCGGCCGTCGCTGACCTATCGCCTGAGCCCAGGTTTCATTGCCGAATCCCCCAATCCGGTCCGTCTATTGTGCAGCGGACTGCGTGCTTGGCGAGAACTCAAGCAGATCGAGCGCGACGGAAGATTCGACGTGTTGCACGCGCACTCGCGGGGTGGGTTAGTCTGCGCGATGGCCGTGGCAAGCCTCGACAGGCGCCCGGTCCTGTTCACCAGCCATGCCCGTGGCCGGCGTGTCTGGCTCTATCGAGTGGCGGCGGCTTTACCGCGGCTTCACATGGTTTTTCTTGCCCATGACATGGCGCGACATTACGGCCTAATTGAGCGATGGCCGAAAAGGTCAATTATTAGCTCCTCCTGTGCTGAAGTGTTTTTTGAACACCCCCTAGGACAGCGTCATTCTTGGCCGATATCCCACCGGCGGTTGCGCCTGATCGGCGTCGGCAACTTGGTCCGCTGGAAACAATGGGATCTGGTGTTAAAGGCCCTGCGCTTGTTGCCAGCCGACGCCAAGAAGCAGGTGGAGTTTAGTCTCTGGGGTCCCACATTAACGGCAGATGCAGATTCGGAACAGTTCGCCCGGGAATTGCGTGATTTCGTGCAGGCCAATTCCTTGGAGGAACAAGTGAAATTCTGCGGCCCGACGAACGACGTTCTCGCTTGCATGAAAAACGGCGATTGGTTGGTTCATCCCACGACGAACGAACCCTTGGGCATTGTAATTATCGAGGCCTTGGCCCTTGGTATCCCCGCGATTGTTTCACGCAGCGGCGGTCCCGCCGAAATTGTCATCCCCGGAAAGACGGGACTTCATTTTGCCGCTAACTCTGCTGAGAATCTGGCGGGGAAAATACTCGAGGTTCTACGCGGTGAGGTGGGTATTTTGAATCCAGCCGAAATCCGTGAGAGTGTCCGGAACCGGAGCGGGAGCGCCGTGACAAACGCATACTGCCGGCTATACGACGAGATTGTCCACGGTCAGGCCAAACGGTGAACGCGCGGTTGTCCCTCTGCTGATCGGTGACGGACCTGCACTTCCGCAAACGTGCGCTCCTGTTTGCCCGCGCGGGATCCGTCCTTGGTGGCGGAACACGATACCGCCATCGGCAGCGGCGCGTGAGTTGATAGCGCGCTGGCAAGATCTTGGCCCCGCCCGCCAAACCGTGCTGGCCGCCACGATTCTGGGTTCGCCCTGCGGAATGAAGAAGGGGGCCGGAGCGTTTGGCCAGGCCCATCGGCTTCCCAGCCGGCCAAGCCAGGTGCGTTCCTGACGATTTGACTCGACGTGGGGTGGTCGTGATGTAATGAGATCTAGCGTGTGAGTGCCATACAAGTCGTTCATGCTTTTACTCATTTCCACTCGCTGGGCGGTGTCTCTTCGATGTTGCGCCGCAACTGGAAGGGGGATGCCCGGCATGGTATCGCATCTCAATTCCTTGCCTTCTTCGAACCGGACGACGCCCGCGTCGAGCGCGTGCGCGGCTTGGGGTTGACGTGGCGCAACACAATTCATCAAGCTCGAAAGCGGTTTCGCCAACGCCAGCCGTCCGGGGCTGAGGTCGTGACCTACAGCAACGTCTGGGGGCTGCCCCTTTTTGCCGACCTGGACGGAGCCAGCCGGCGCATCGGCGTTCTCCATGGCCCTTGGCCCGATCAAACGGACCATGTCCGCTCCGTCCGGGGCTGTCTGGACGGGGTGATTGGCATCAGCTCTCAGCAAATGGAATTGGCGGCCCGGTTGCTCCCTGAGTTGACGGCGGAACGCATTGCATTCCTGCCTGTTCCCGCAGGTCGGGACCGTGGGGAAATCAGACAGCCACAACTTGGTGGTCGTCCCTTTGTGGTGGGCTATTCAGGACGGGTTCAGCGTCATCAAAAGCGCGCCGAACGCTTTCCCGAGTTGGTGGACGCATTAAACCGCGCCGGTTTCGCTTATCGTTTCGAGGTGCTGGGTGACGGGCCGCTGTTACCCGGGTTACGGCATCGGTTCAGCGGAAACCCGAGGGTCGTGTTCCACGGACGACAACATGGAGAGCAATACTGGCAAGTGCTGCAAACTTGGGACGCCATGATCTTCGCCAGTGATTTCGAGGGTGTGCCTATATCGCTCATGGAGGGTTTGAGCGTGGGCGTGATTCCTGTCTTCCCGCGAATCGGCAGCGGTGCCGATGGCCATGTAAAGCAGGTGGACGCCCGCCTCCTTTACCCGCCAGGCGACCTGGCGACGGCCGTGCGGGTCCTACAGTCGTTGACTCGGCTCTCCAAAGATGAGGTGACCACCCTGCGGCGGCGCTGCGGCGAGATCGCCCGGCCGCATCTTGGCGAATGCGACCTAGCGGCGATGAGCGCCTGCGTGCACCGCATCCGCGATTTGCCCCGCATTTCCTGCACCGTCTTCCCGCGCCGGCCCTTCTACCGGTCGGATCACTGCCCGTTTGGACTGCTTCGCCGCATCTATCCGAAGGGCCTCTGGCAGGGCAATTCAAGGTTGTTGCCGGTGCCACTGCAGTTGCCGGCCTAGAGATCTGTTCAACGGCGCTTGCCACTCATTCATAATGAAATACGCATATCTTAGAGAGAGTACGCCACCATGTGGAATCTCAATGGCTTCCATTGACAATGTGACGCGCTGCTATGCAAATGGTCCTACCGTGCAGAACAGCGTCGAATGTTACCGTGGTGTCTTTGGAAGCAGGACAGCCACATTTGCCCTGAACATGGAAATACCTTCAACCGGCGAAGTCGTTTGTGAAGAAGCAGAGATTCTTGATGCACCCATCACCAATAGACGAAGAAACGACAGCCTCCTTCGCCAGCGGCGGATGGCGCGGTTGGGCGTAGTTTCAGAATCACCATCAGGACCCACAATGCCAATGCCACCTTCCACCACTTTATGTTGAACTCAGGAGCAATGCAAAACGAACCTGAACATATGCCGGCTTTGCCCAAGGGGACCGGTTCACAGTTCGCCAAGCTGGCGGCCGAATTATCCAGGGACGAATACGTTCGGCAGCGGTTGCGGCCGCAGCGGCGGGACTGCTTTTGTCTCGCTCTGACCGACGTGCTGGCAGAAGTAACCAATTTTGCTCGGCAAGTAAAAGGGAGCGTTTTTGATTACGGCTGTGGCGGCGCGCCCTACGAACCGCTGTTCCGGCAGGCAAGCCGGTATGTCAGGGCGGACATCATGCCCAGTTCGAGAGTTCAAGTCTTGCTGAACCCTGATGGCTCTACTCCTGAGTCCGATGCCAGCCATGATTTTGTTTTGTCATCGCAGGTTCTTGAACATGTCCCTGATCCTCAGGCTTACCTACGGGAGTGTTTTCGTATTCTCAAGGCTGGCGGCCAGCTTCTGGTAACTACACACGGCTTGTTCGAGGAGCACGGTTGTCCGCACGATTATCATCGCTGGACTGGAATCGGCCTGCAACGGGCTGTATCACAGGCGGGCTTTGTGATCGTCCACTGCCACAAACTCACCGCCTCGCAACGGGGGGCGATCCAATGGCTCCACATATTAGTGGAGACGTTGCGCCTTCCACGGCGCGATGCCAGATACTACGTTCTGGCCGTTTTCCGAAAACTCTATTATTGGTTTGCCCGGCCTTGCCTTAATTGGCTGGGTTCCAGGATGTCTGGGCAAGCGGTGCTTCCCGCAGATGCCCCCGCCTCCGTCTACGTCGGAATCAGCGTCTGGGCGAGAAAGCCTGGTTAGCAGGGGCTGGGCTAAACCGTTGGCGACCGGCTAACCGTCTGCAAGGGAAAGACATCGTCGAGCGCGCCCCAGTGCACTCGGCGACCATCCATGCGGCCCCTAGCATCGGCGTTGCTCCGACCGGCGTAGCGCCGGGTTCGTGCAGCCTGCTCGCAGCACACCTAATCGTGGAACAGCTTTTCCGCCGCCTTGCGACCGTGCGTCAACCGCCGACCAAGCTTATGCCAGGCGCTAGGGCGAAAGACTTTGGTCAGATCCGACGGTCTCAGCAAGACGCCCAATAGTCGCGGCTCGAAAAGCAGAATGCGGCCGAGCAACCCGGGAGCGAGAAGCAGCAGCCGGCCAAGATGGTTCGGCATGACTCGATACCACTGCCGGAGGCACGCGGTCTTTTCCCGTTTGCTGAGAATGTGTGACTTAAGAAGCTCCTCTGGGAAGCCGCAGTGCATTGCCAGCACCCGGCGATCCGACCACGTGATTTCCGCGCCCGCAGTAATCAGGTAACGCGCCGGAATGGAGGCCGGCTCATCGCCCACGGCCTGCATTAACAACCCCATAGGCCAGAAATCCGTGCCCCATTGGATCCGCGGAAGCTGGCGCTGAAGCAACTCGGTGCGGAGCACATTCGAGGTGACGAAGCTGACCCAAGGTATATATGGAGCGAATGCCTGGCGACCCTTTGCAAACCATTCTTCCCGCGGGGGCATACGCGAGAGCACCGGGTTACCCGTATTGGACAAATATTGGTGCGGCAGGTGAATCCAGCCCAGCTCCGGATGCGTGCGCAGCATCGTGCATACGAAACTCACGGCGTCGGGAGCGACCAGATCGTCGTCGCAGATCATCCAGAGAAAGCGGCCTCGTGCCTGGCCATAGAGCCACGCAGCATGAATGATCGCGCCGTAATTCACCGCTTGATGAACCACTCGCAACCGCGGATGCGCCGGCAAGCCATCCAAGTAGGTCGCGGTATCGTCCGGCGACGCATTATTCGACACGAGGATATCGATATCCGGCTGCCGGTCGAGCTCCGGCAACAGCAACGCCAGGAGCTCCTGCAGATGCTCCCGGCGGTTCCAAGTTGGGACGATGAGGGTCAACAGCGGATTCATGCGATGATCACTTGCCTAAACATGCCAATGTTCCCGGCAGGTGCGGAAAATCAGCGTCGAGAAAGGGAGCAGCGCGGTCTGAATGATCGCGTAGGCCAGGCAGGCGCCGCGCGGTCCATAAGCGCGACCCAAGGTGGCCACGCCGAGGGCAGGTCCAGGAAGCGCTGCCCAAAGGCGAAATGCGCCTTGAGCCAGGCCACCCCCGCCACCATGACCACGGCACCGATCACGCCGAGCGACACCACGCCATACCAGAGCATGGCGTAGAGTTGCGCTCTGCTGTCGATGGCAGAAGTCATCATAGCATTCGAACAGGAAACGAATCCTCATTTGCGCCGGAAGGAGAGTCAAGCACCGCCCCCAGTCCTGGCTGGGTTCCACGGCCAATTCACGAATCGGTTGGGAAGTTTGGGCGGCAGGAGCCAAGGCAACGGATGGCATAGCGGAGGGGCGCCGTTCGTCGTGGGCAAGAAATCGGTGGGGGTTGGGAGGCAGTTTTTCCGCGGGCGACGCCAGGGTGTCGCCAAGGGTTGGCTCAGGCGCCGGAACCGGCTCCTCAGCCACAGGGCGTTGGTCCGGCGCACCTGGCCGCCGCAAGTTCGCCGGGCCGGGAGCCCTCGAAGACCAGGCCTAGTCGAAGTCCGAGCCGCTCATAAAGTAATGGCAGTTCGGGCAGACCCGCTTGCACTTGTGGTTCTGCAATTCGTGGCCGCATTGCGGGCACCAGCGCCAGTATTCGCCAACGACGGGAGCGGATTCGGACGCATCCGCGGGCGGTTCCGTCGAGGACGGCGGTTGAGGTTGGTACGCGGTCGGCGGCATACGTGAAACCTGTCCGACCGGCGACCGGACGCAAGTGCGGCGGGCGGCGGCGCAGCGCGCGGGTTAGGCCCCCGCGCTCCCAGGCATCCGGCTTCGTGCCGGCAAGCTTGGAAGCTCGCTTTCGGAAGGTCCTTTCTGCCACGTTGTGCGCATGGCGACCTGGACGCGGAACCGGTGGAAGAAACTCCTCGGGTTGATTCTGTTGCCGGTCGTGTTGCTCGCGATGCTGCGCTGGTTCGAATGCCGCAATGTCTATCATCCCACCGCCACGCTGTGGGGCGAGCCGGGCGTCCTCGGCAAGCCCGTCGAGGAGGTCTGGCTCACGACCCGCGACGGCGTGCGGCTGAACGGCTGGTTTTTCCCGGCGGCTACGAATTCGCGGCGGCGCCACCTCGCGGTGCTCCACAGCCACGGCAACGGCGGGAACATCAGCCATCGCGCGGACGTGGCCGAGACGTTGCTCGACGCTGGCGTGAACGTGCTGCTCTTCGACTACCGCGGATACGGTCGCAGCGCCGGGCGGCCGAGCGAGGAAGGCACCTATCGCGACGCCCAGGCGGCGTACGCGTGGCTGCGGGAGCACGGCTTCGCGCCGACAAACATCATCGCGTTCGGCGAATCGCTCGGCGGCGGCGTGGCCACGGAGCTGGCGCTGCGCGAGGCACTCGGCGGGTTGGTGCTTCAAAGCACGTTTACCAGCGTTCCGGACCTCGGCGCGGAATTATTCCCCTGGCTGCCGGTGCGCTGGCTGGCGAGCATCCATTACAACACCCGCGCCAAGTTGCCGCGCGTCCACGTCCCCGTTCTGTTCATGCACAGCCGGGCGGACACGCTGATTCGTTTCCCGCACGCCGAGCGGAACTACGCCGCCGCCAATGAGCCCAAGCTGTTCCACGAAATCGCCGGCGACCACAACGATTTTCTCGAAGCCGGGCGCGACGAATTCATCGCCGGCTTCGAGCGGTTCGTGAAAGGGCTGGAAGGCCAGCACTCACTTCAACGAACGGGCCAGGCCGCCAGGACAACCGGGGCAGCCTCAAACCCGAGTCCGCCAACGGCCCCGTGACTTCCCGGCAAAACCGATGCTGGCCGGCGGCACTTAACCCTTGCGCCGGTGTAGTTGGGCCGTGAACAGGGCGCCCCAAGCCGGGTGATGTCCTGATTTCAAATGGGTGGCAGCACCGCCGCCACCAAATCAAGACACTACCCAAAGCCGGGCACATTGAGGACTGGGGGTTTCTCCGCGAGGTCCATCGGCCGCGCGACCGAAGCGATCTCAGGTGAGCCGACGCCAACATCGTTCGGCAGGCTCGGGGAGAATCCGGATGCACGGTCCCCCGCACTTCAATAATAGTACGTCGTGTCCGAGCTGGGACCGCCGCGGGCCCGGGGTTTGATCTTGGCTTTCGGACGGATTACTACGCTGCCATCGGCCTGTCCCACGGGCTGGTCAGGACTGATGGAAAACGCCCATAGCGGCTTGCTCTGGCTGCCCGCGTCGAAA
>JAKANS010000215.1 GCA_021823625.1 bacterium
CGCCCATTTTTCCTCGCCGGTCGCCCAGTCCAGACACTTGAATTTGCTCTCGTCGAAGCCATACAGGCAGCCCTTCCAGAGCACGCAGGAGGCGACGTGGTTCCGCATCTTCTTGTTCTGCCAAACGGCCTTCGCTTCGCCGGAGCTGAAGTCGATCAGCGCGCAGCCCTTGTTGTAGCCGGAGGAAACGAAGACCTTGCCGTCGGACACGATCGGCGTCGCGGCGTTCACGTCGTAACTGGTCTTCCAGGGAAAGCGCCACAGCTCCGCGCCGTCCTTGGCGTTGCGGCCGAGGATGCCCGCGGCGTTGAGTTCCGCCAGGCAGCGCTGGCCCTTTTGATCGAACGGCACGATGGACGAGTAGGCGATCGCGTCGTTGCCGGTCTTCCAGACTTCCTGGCCCGTAGCCTTGTCGAAGGCCACCACGCTCGAGCCCGCGCCGCCGACCTCGCAAATCACCCAGCCGCCTTCGATCAACGGCGAGCCCGCAAAGCCCCAGGTGGGAATCTTGGCGCCGTAATCCTTGGGGAAATCCTTTTCCCAGATCACCTTGCCGGTGGCCGTGTCGAGGCAGAAAAACTGGCCGCGTCGGCTGACGCTATAGACGCGGTTGCCGTCCACGGTGGGCGTGCAACGCGGACCGAGGTAGCCGTTGGGATCCTTCGCCGTGCACGGGTAGGTGTGCTTCCAGAGTTCCTTGCCGGTCAGCGCGTCCAGGCAATAAACCGAGTCCTCCTCCTCGGTGTTGCCCATCGTGTACAGGCGGCCCTGGCTGACCGCGCACGACGCGTAGCCGATGCCCACGCTGGCCTTCCAGACCTGTTTCGGGCCTTCGGCCGGCCATTGGGTGAGCCAGCCGGTTTCGCGGGAAATGCCGTCGAAATGCGGTCCGCGCCAGCGCGGCCAGTCGTCCGCGCGAGTCACGGCCGACAAACCGGTGAGTACCACGAGCAGGGCAAACGTGCGCTTGTTGAGCATGGCGGGATGGCGTACCGAAACGACGCGGGGCTGTCAAAGCGAAAGGGCGGGGCTGATGCGAAGGCGCTGTCCGGGCCAGACGTTCAATTCGACCAAGTGCTTGGGGGCGAACTTGACTGAGCAACGCGGTCGCGTCAGCGTGTGCATCCGTGAAGCAGCCCACTCAATTTTGGCTTTTGCCCCTGGCTTTGGCCCAATAATACTGTTAGGCGATAGCCTCATGCAATTCCTCCGCAACACAACGCTCAATGATTTACTAGGCAAGCCAGTCGAGATCATTCTGAGGTCCAACAGGCAAACCATAGAAACGATCTCTGGCGAGGTGTTCCTTGTGGGAGGAAAGGTGATGATCGACTGCATCCCAGCTTTGGATAGGAAGTACACTACACCGATGCCAGACGATGCGATTGCTGTGGACTCGGTTGACCCATTGTCTGGAATGAGTTTCGCGGTCTTCATACACCCGCATAGTGAGGCAGGAAGATTTATTCGATCACTGCTTGACGCGAAGCAGTCTGGAGAGACGTCCGTAACGTCTTTATGATCCGTTCTTTTGTGATTTTGCGCGATTTGAGATGCTTCATATCGCCTAACCACCCGGATGCGGCGAACGGCTCTCATTCCTTGGCTTCGGCGGCCGCCGTGGATTGTCTGTTCTTCATGGTGTTTCGTTTCGTTCTGCCCCGGAGGCCGGTCGCTGATCCGACTCGATAGCCGTCACTACACTCTATGCACGCAATCATCACGGCGATTATCATCGCAGTCACAGCGGCAACAACGGTGACTGCGGCCATACGAAAGATTTTCGAGGTCACATTCGAGGATCTTCCGGGCGGCGGACTGGTCTGCAACGTTGATTTCTTTAGCCAGCCACCGCCACCCGCCACAGTGGATAAGATCGTCCACAGCGCGTTAGAGTCCGCTGTTCTTGTTGATCCGTCACGAGACATTGTGGCGATGGCGTTTGTGGGAGACGGCGCGATGAAGCAGACACAGTATTCGGGCGCGCTGGTTTACAGGGCGGCAGACAAGCGCATCATGACGATGGATCAGTATCGAGGCATCAAAACCAGCGGCGAAGAGACCGGCGGATACTTCGTCGAGACAAAAGAGGACAAGACGTTTGAGGGTATCAAACCGGAGAGGCGCTGGCTTTCACTGACATTGGTCTTTCCCAAAGCTCCCGCGATTCAGGAGGCATACAACACGGCAGTGGCCGAGGCGGAGAAGGCAGCGCGGAAAGGCTTGGACGTTAACGTTCATGTGAGTATTGGCGATAAGGCTACGCCCACAAGTTGGAGACAGCTTCGAGATCCGAGTGGCGGATACGTGTTCGTGGAGTATCAGGCGAGTACCAAGACGATCAAGAGACTGACCAAGATTTTGAAAAAGATACAGTGACAATCGTGACGGCTAACGAGGCGATGGACCGAATCCCTGCACGCTGGCACTTTAGGTGCGAAGTAGGCTTCACGCTTGCTGCCTTCCTTTCCACTCGGCATCGGGCGTGCCAGCGTTCCGGGACTGGTCGTCTGAGACGTTAAACGCCAGGGTGGGGCAAGAGTCCACCGAGTCCTGATTTCGGCGATGAACGCCGATTGAACGCATCTCTTCAACCCGCCGCCGCGTCGAGCGCTTGTTTGCCTTTCGCGCAGGCATCGTACGGGTCGGGCACCTCCCAACTGTCGATCATGATCCAGCCGAGGAAAGCGCCCCGCTGGGCAGTTGGACGGTTTTGGTAATTGGACTCGCTCGCCCCCGCTCGCTCGGCCCTGCGGGCCTGCTGCTTGTGGCAGCATTCCTTTCGCCGCTTCCCAAGCGGCTCAAGTGTCAGCGATGGTTGCGGCCGACCGGGCGTTTCCGGTGGCGGTCGCTGAGTTCGTTCGGTGGCATTGACGGCTCGGTGCCGGCGCGTAAACTCGCGTTATGAACGTAAAAGTGGTGCTTGAGCAGGGAGAGGACGGCTACTACGTGGCGCACTGCCCTGCGCTGCGCTCGTGCTGGTCGCAGGGCCGCACCCGCGAGGAGGCGCTTCGGAACATCCGCGAAGCCATTGAGTTGTATCTGGAGCCTGACCCGGCCCGATTGCCGCAGGACGAACAGCACGAGGTCGTGGAGCTCACATGAGGCTGCCGCTGCTGGCGGGCCGGCAGGTTCACGCGGCTCTGCGCAGGCTGGGGTTCCGGGAGATCCACTGCAAAGGTAGTCACGTGAAGATGGAGCATGCCGACGGCCGCAGGATCGTGTTTCCATACCACGAGGAAATGGATCGCCACACGTTACGAGGCGCACTTCGGGACGCGGACATCAGCGAAGATGAGTTCCTCGCGCACGTCAGATGATCGATCGCCGAACCAATTGCTCCACCCAGACCTGATTTCGGCGGTGAACTCCGGTTGAACGCAGCGCTCAACCCGCCGCCGCGTCGAGCGCCTGTTTGCCTTTCGCGCCGGCATCGTACGGGTCGGGCACCTCCCAACTGTCGATCATGATCCAGCCGCGGAAGCCGCCTTCGCGCAGGAGGCGCAGCGATTCCGGGATGTGTGCGTGGCCGTCGCCGCAGGCCAGGTGCTTGGACGTGCCGCCGTCGCGCAACGTGCCGTCGGTGTCGGTGAGCTGCACGTAGCCGATGTTCGCCACGCCCACGCGTTGCAGCAATTCGTGCGGGCGCCCGGTCGAGCCGTTCATCAGGTCGAAGTGGCTCGGATCGTAAATCACCTTCAGCGCCGGATGGTCCGCCTGCCGGTGAATGCGCAGCAAATGTTCGGCGGTGTGGAAGGCGAACGGCGGCTCAATCTCGAAGGCGGCCACCAGACCGAGGTCCGCCGCGATCCGGCCGGCTTCGTGAAAAGATTTCGCCAAAACATCCAGCGCCTGGTCCACGTTCTGGCCGCGCAGGTCACCGTAAGGCCACAGCCCGACACAGTCCGCCCCCAGCCGCTTCGCCAGCGTGGCGCGGTCGCGGAAGTCCTCCAGCCAGCGCTGCCGGGCCGCGGCGTCGGGGGCGAACGCGCCGTCCGCGCCGAGTTGGATCGAGAAGATTTGCAGTCCGAAGCCCGCGTACAACTGCCGCAATGCCGCGATGCGCTCCGCTTCATTCGCCCGCGGGTACGGTCCCATCGGCCAGTTCTGGACCAGTTCCACGCCGTCGAAATCGTGTTGCGCCGCGAAATGCAGCACTTCCCAGATCGGGTACGTCTTTTTGAACTTCGCCGTGCCGGACTCGAAGCCATTCAAGCCCACGGCAGTCCTCCAAAGTGCGTTGTGGCCAGCCGCGTGACCAGCCATCGGTGCCAACGCGCCGAGCAGGCCCAGCGTTTGGAGCAACCGGCGGCGGCTCACCGTGCCGGCCAGGGACGAAGTGGATTTCATGGCCGGCATCCTGCGCGGCGCGGGGTTGGCTGTCAAAACCACCTGGCATCGGGACAACTGCGGACTTTGCCGTACCAGCTTCGGCACCGGATAAACCGCGATTTACACCGGCCCGATCGCCACCGACAACCGCAGGATCGCCATCTGCAGTCATCAAACAGGCAGCGACAGGCGTTAAACGGCCACCGACGGCGAATAAATCGGCTCCGACAGGCGAGAAATGCGCTTCGACATTCGATAGATCCGGTGAAGGGGTCGGTTCGTGGTATTGGCATATTGTCGTGTGTCCCGCCAAACGGGATGAAGGAATCTAGCGCGATAGCCGGTCGGCTACGCGCCTCTCCCCGCAGTGGTCGAAGTCCGAACCGCAGGCCCGGCTCGCGCGCGGTGTCAGGTGACGGCCATTTCAGCGGCGCGGACGGTGTTGCGCATGAGCATCGCGATCGTCATCGGCCCCACGCCGCCAGGGTTCGGCGTGATCCTGCCGGCGACGGGTTGCACGCCCGCGAAATCCACGTCGCCGACGAGGCGGTGACCATTTTTCGCCGTGGCGTCGGGCACGCGGTTCACGCCCACATCGATGACCGTGGCACCGGACTTGACCATGTCCGCCTTAACGAACTCCGCCACGCCCATCGCCGCGATCAGGATGTCCGCCCGTCGGCAATGCCCCGCCACGTCGCGGCTGCGCGAATGGCAGATCGTCACCGTGGCATCCGCGTGGCGCGCCTTTTGAATGAGGATCGCGGCCATCGGTTTGCCCACGATGTTGCCCCGCCCCAGCACGACCACCTCGGCCCCGGCGATGACAGTGCCGGAGCGGATCAGCAGTTCGTGGACCCCGGCCGGCGTGCACGGCGCGAAGCCGGTGGCGTCGCCCAGCATGAGTTTGCCGACGTTCACCGGATGAAAACCGTCCACGTCCTTGGCCGGCGAAACGCTGGCATAAACGCGCGCCGGGTCGATGTGTTTCGGCAACGGGGCCTGCACGAGAATGCCATGAACGGCGGCGTCCGCGTTCAAGCTCGCGATGAGGCTGAGCAACTCCGCTTCCGACGTGGCCTCGGGCAGGACGTGGGTTTTCGAGGCGATGCCCAGCCGGGCGCTCATGCGCTCCTTCATGCCCACATAAACCTGCGAGGCCGGGTCTTCCCCAACGCGGACGAAGGCCAGACCGGGTTGGACGCCTCGGGCCTTCAAAGCGGCGAGGCGGTCGGCGGTTTCGCGATGGATGGTTTCGGCGACGGCGCGACCGTCGATCAGGTTCTGCGGGGTGCTCACGGCGCCAGTTCGATCTTCTCAACCTTGATCACCGGCGTCTTGGGCCAGCGGCTGTCGATGGCTTCCTGGCCGGTCACGATCACGCGGGCGCCCCAGAAAGTTTTGATGTTGATGTTCGTGGACGCCGGCAACAGGTAATCCATCGTGGCGCCGGTGTCGGGCGCGCGCAGTTCGAACGGCGTCGGGGCCTGGAAACTGAGGGTGGCGCGCACGGTGCCTTCGCGGCGAACGACGCGCTTGGCGGGAGGTTGGTCCGATTCCGCGGGCGGTGTGGCCTCGGTCGTGGCCGCGGCGGGCGTGACCTCGACGGCTGCGGGAACCGGCGGAGTGGCTACACTCTCAGTCCCACCAGGCGCCTTGGTTTCGGCGGCGACGGGTTCAGTGGGTTTCGCGGCGGTGCTTTCGGGCGGCGTCGTGATGGCAGCCGCAGGCGCCGCGGTCACGTTCGTGCTGGCCGGCTTGGACGCTGCCGGGGCGGGCGTGATGGGCTTGGGCGCCGTCGGCTCCTCTGCAGGCCGCGCGGCGGTTTCGGTTTCGACTGGCTGTTTTTCGGTGGAAGATTGGGCCGCGGTTTCGGCGACGGTTTTCTCCGCTGTGGGCGCAATGGCGGTCTCTTTCGGCTTCTCGGTCGGTGGCGGTTCCGCCGGTGGCACGGCTTTCTCCGTGGTGCCCCCGGCCGGAGCGGTGGGTGCCGCGGCGACTGCGGGTGTGGTCTCTGCCGGCGGTTTGGTCTCAGTCTCGGCCGGCGCCGCTGGGGGCGTGGTCGGTGTGGTTTGGGGTGGCGGCGTCTGGGCGGCAGCGTTTGTTGTTTCTGGTAACGGTGGGATGTTGTTCGTCGGTGCCGGAGCCGGGGCTGCGGGCGGCGTGGAAGCCGGCTTTTCGGCGCCGGGCGCGGCCGTGGTCAGTGCCGTGGCGCCCACTTTTTGCAGGTAGCCCGCGGCGACGTAAGCCGACAGACCCGTCGGCGCCTCGATTTCCAGCCAACCTTTGTTTTCGCCAACCTTGCGCACCGCCGTGCCTTCGCTCAACGTGCCAAGGACACCGAACTCTTCGCCGGGGCCGGCACGGACATTGAGACGCCTGGTTTTGACAGTGCCCGCCGTCGCATCCACGAATTCGGCCGAAACCCACACGTGCGTCAAGGCCGGCAGTTCGATGCGCACCCACTCGCTGGCGGCGTTGGTCGCGCCCGGCGCCCGCCAGCTTTCTTCGAGCACGGTCACGACCTGGCCGCGTGCCAGTTGGGTGACCACCTCGCCGGACAAGGACGGGCGGCTGCGCACGTTGAGACGGTCGCCGCTCACCATGGCGGGAGTTTGCGCCCGTCCGCTCGTGGCCGTGACCACCGCGAACAGCACGCCGGCGCTTACGAGTCCGAGCAGGCGATTCATGGTTTTAAGCGAGTAGAAGCCTGGTTCGCCATTCTGTCAACGCCCCCGGGTGGACGAGATAAAAGTGGGTTTTGGCAGTTTTGGTTGTTTTTCGCCCCAACATTGTAGTAGTATGGCTACAACATGAAAACCGCACCGGCCAACTACCCCAACCTCGAACAACAGCGCCAAGGACTTCTGCGGCGCCTGGCGGATTTGCGCGAACTGCGCCGAGGCTCCCTCACCGAACAGTTTCTCACCGTCAAGCACGCCGACGGTTCGAAGGTCCGACGCGGTCCCTACCCGCTCCTGACCCGCAAGGAGGCTCAGAAGACCGTTTCCCTCCGGGTCACCGATCCCGCGTTGGTCCCCGTCTACCGCCAGCAGATTCGAACCATGCGCGAATTCGAAAGCGTGGTGGAGCAGTTGGTGCGCGTGGGCGAGCAGTTGGGCGACTTGGCGGTGGCGGAGGTGGTGCCAAAAAAAACTCCTGGTGGAACTGGAGCAAAGCGGTGAGGTGCGTCGCCTGGCGGCCGTCATGGCCGGTGGACAAGCGCCGGATTTCGAGGCTTGGGAGACGCTCATGCTCCAGGCTTCTCGCCAAGGCGGTGCGGGAGTCTTGGGCAGCTTGCTAACTCACTGGCAGCGGCAGGCGTCCCGACCGGCGATCTGGTGTGGCTGCGGAGAGCGGATGAGCAGTCGCGGGTGGCGTCCGAAGCGGTTGTGGACCACGCTGGGGGGGGTGCCTTTTGGGCGCTCCTTTTATCAATGTGCCCGCTGCCGTCAGGGGCGCTTTCCCGACGATGAACGGCTGGATATCGTCCAAACCAGCTATTCGCCCGGTGTGCGCCGGTTGATGGCCCGAGCCGGCAGCCAGACCCAGTTCGAGCAAGCCGCCGAGGACCTGCGATGTTATGCCGGCCTGCACCTGGAACCGCGGGAGATTGAGCGAGTCGCCGAAGAGGTCGGCCGTGAGGTCGAACAGTGGCTAGGGAAGGAGCAGGAGCAAATTCGCCATACGGGCGGGGTGACGGCTGCCCCGCAGCTGGCGGCGAACACCAAGTTCTATATCAGCTTCGACGGGACCGGCGTGCCGGTGCGCAAGAGCGAGTTAGTCGGGCGGCCCGGCAAACAGGCCGACGGCTCGGCGCGCACGCGCGAAGCCAAGCTGGGCTGCGTGTTCACTCAAGTCGGCTTGGACAAGGAGGGGCATCCCCAGCGCGATCCCGACTCCACCACGTACGTCGGTGCCATTGAATCGAGCACGCTCTTTGGCTGGCGCATGTACGCCGAGGCAGTGCGGCGGGGTCTGGATCAAGCCAAGACCGTCATCGCCCTAACCGACGGTCAACGCTACAACCACACCATCGTCCAAACTCACTTCGCCAACGCCGTGCACATCGTGGATCTCTTCCACGCCTACGAACACCTGACCGGCATCGCCCAACTCCTCTGGGGGCAGGAGGCCAAGGCCCCCAAAGCGTGGCGCAACTGGCTGGAAGCTGGGGACATCCCCCGCTTGGTCGCTCAGGCAGGTCGACAACTGCCCGCTTCCACCCAGAGCAAGAAGACGCTGCTCCAGCAACTGCACTACTTCGAGAAAAATGCCACGCAGATGCGCTACGCCCAATTCCGCCAAAAGAAATTCTTCGTGGGCTCTGGCGTCGTCGAAGCCGGCTGCCGCACCGTGATCGGTGAACGCCTCAAACAATCGGGAATGCGCTGGTCCGTGCGGGGCGCTAACGCGATCATTGCCCTCCGTTGCTGCATTATGTCCGGCCGCTTCGAGGATTTCTGGGCCGCCCGGACCCGCTAGCCCCCACTTTTATCTCGTGCACCCGGACGAGGCCCGTCGGTTTCGCGGAGGGCAAGTTTTGGGGATCCAAGTTCGCGGACTTCAACTCGACGGCCACGACAGCGGCGCACTCCAGGACGGCTTCGTCTGAGATCGGGACTCACTCCTCTGG
>JAKANS010000216.1 GCA_021823625.1 bacterium
CGCGGGGCTGGAAACGCGAGCTGCTCTCCCGTGGCTATAACTGGCTTTTACACCGGGCGCTGGGGCTGCGGGTGACGGATGCCCAATGCGGGTTCAAGGCGATTTCCCGTCGCGCCGCGCAAGCGTTGTTGCCGCCGGTACAAGACAGCGGTTTCTTCTTCGACACCGAACTGCTCGTGTTGGCGCAGCGACAGGGCTGGCGGATCGCCGAACTGCCCGTGCGTTGGGTGGACGACCCCGACAGCCGCGTGCGCCTGCTGCGCATGATCGGGCAGGACTTGAAGGGGGTTTGGCGGCTGCGGCATTGAGGCGAACAACCGTTTTTCGGCAATGCCGCCCAACCGTGGCTTGCCGGCTGCTGGCTGTTGGCGCGGGAGCGCCTGGTCAACCGGCCGTTGCGGTTGCTCGGCCTGGGCGTGAGCGGACTGGTCGAGCTAAAGCTGGAGCAGCTCCGCCTGCCTTTGAACTGACCCGCACTTGACGCCGGTCAACGCCGCGGCTTGCCGGCGCTGGTCCGCTGGGGCCACCATGAACTCCATGAACGGACGCGAACGCATTCTCGCCCATCTCGCCAGGCAATCCGTGGACCGGCTGCCGCTGATGCCCATCACCATGATGTTCGCCGTGGACCAGATCGGCGGGAAGTACGGCGATTACGCGCGCAACCACCGCGTGCTGGTCGAAGCCCAACTGCGCACGGCGGAAAAGTTCGCGTTCGATTACGTGTCCGTCATTTCGGATCCCGGCCGGGAGGCGGCGGATTGCGGTGCCAAAGTCCAGTTCTTCGAGAACCAACCGCCCGCAATCGTCGAGACCGAAGCCCGGCTCGCGGACAAGGTCGAGTTGGCGCGGCTGCGGATTCCCGATCCGCTCGGCGGCGGACGCATGACGGATCGCGTGGCAGGCGTGGCGTTGCTCAAAGAGCGGGTGCGCGGCGACAGGCTCATCGAAGGCTGGGTCGAAGGCCCGTGCGCCGAGGCGGCCGACCTGCGCGGCATTAACACGCTGATGACCGATTTCTTCGACGACCCGGCGTTCGTGCGGGACCTGTTCGAATTCGTCGTGACGATGGAACTGCGCTTCGCCCGGTCGCAGGTCGAGGCCGGCATCGACTTGATGGGGGTGGGGGACGCGGCGGCGTCGCTGGTCGGCCCGCAAATCTACGAGGAATTGGTCTGGCCGTACGAAAAGAAACTGGTGGATGGCCTGCACGCGTTGGGCACGAAGGTGCGCCTGCACATTTGCGGCAACACGCGCCGGATTCTGCCGGGCATGGGCCGGCTGGGCTGCGAGATCGTGGACTTGGACTACCCGTCGCCGCTGAGCGAAGGCCGCGCCGCGATGGGACCGGACCAGGTTTTGTTGGGCAACATCAACCCGGTGCAGGTCCTCAAGGAGGGCACGCCGGAAAGCGTCACAGCAGCCATCGCGGAATGCCATCGTCAGGCGGGCCCGCGGTACGTTGTCGGGGCCGGCTGCGAGGTGCCGCGTGGCACGCCGGAAGCGAACCTGCGGGCACTGACCGAATATGCGCAGTCGCACCGACCTTGAACCGGCGGGGCCGGGCAGCGCCCTTCCCGGACCGTGATCCGCAAAAGCAAACAGGCAGACTCGGAGGTCTGCCTGCGCGGTGAAAAGGGAGTCGGTTGGGCCGGTTACTTCGGTTTTTTGTCGGCGGCCGGCTTGGCTTTTCCAGACGCTTTCTTGGGAGCGGCGGCGGGGGCTGGCGCCTTAACCGGTTTCTCGGCGCCCGCTTTGGGCGCGCGTTCCCAGCGGCGACCGCGAGCTTCGTGGGCCGGTTTGGCGGCGTCTTTGGAGACTTCCTCGACCGGCGGCGGCGGGTTGGAACTCTCGATGAGAACTTTCAGTTTGGCGTTCACGTCGGGGTGCAGGCGCATCTCGATTTCGTGTTCGCCCAGCGAGCGGATCGGCAGTTCGAGGTGAATCTTCTTTCGGTCCAGCGCGATGGCGAACTGGGTCTTGAGTTCGTCCGCGATGGTGCCGGCGGTGACCGAGCCGAACATCTTGCCGTCGTCGCCGGTCTTCACGCTGAGCTTGAGCAGCAGCTTGCCGATCGACGCCGCCAGCTCGGTCATCGCGTTCAGCTCGGTGGCTTCGCGCTCGGCACGGCGTTGACGCAGCGATTCCAGCCGCCGCTTGTTCGCGGCGGTGAGCGGAATGGCGAGGCCTTGGGGCAGGAGATAGTTGCGCGCGTAACCCGCGGCCACCTTGATGTGGTCGGACTCGGCGCCCAGGCCAACGATGTTTTGGATCAGAATAACTTCGGTCTTTGCCATAGTTCAGAGAGTTGTTCGGGAAACCGGTCTGGCGATCGGCACGCAACCGGCAGGGGGGATCAGAACGGCACGTCGTCCTCTTCGTGGGGCGGAACTTCGGGTTCGGGGGCGGCGGCGGGCGCGGCGGGCGCGTTGGGCGAGGGATTGGCCGCAACCGGGCGGGCGGGGGCCGAAGCCGCGCCTTCGCCTTGGCGACCGGAGTCGAGGAACTGGAATCCCTCCAGCACGACTTCCAGCTTGCTCCGCTTCTGGTTGGTTTGCTTGTCCTCCCAAGTGTTCAGGTGCAAGCGTCCTTCCACGAGAATGGGGCGGCCTTTTTTGAAATACTGGCCGATGACTTCCGCCTGGCGGTCGAAGGCGTTGACATCGACAAAAGTGGCTTCTTCCCGTTTCTCGCCGGTGTCGGTGGTCCAGACCCGGTTGACCGCCACGCCCAGCTTGGCGATCGCGGTCCCCTTGGGCGTGTAGCGCAACTCGGGGTCGCGGGTCAGGTGGCCCACCAGGATGACCTTGTTGAAGCTGGCCATAAACTCAGGCCGCGACGGGGGCGGCGGCAGCGGGCGGCGTCACGCCGCGTTGCGTGAAGATCACCCGAAAAACGTCCGGGCTCAGCGCAAAGCGCGTGTGCAATTGCTCGATGGCCGCGGGTTCGGCCTCGAAAAGGATGTTCGCGTAGTAGCCGGAACTGATCTTTTTGTTGGCGACGCGGGAGAAAGGACGCTTCTCCATCTTTTGGATGGCGTCGATGCGGACGCCCAGCGAAGACATCTCCGCGACGAGCTTGTCGATCGTCTCTTTGACGCCTTCCTCTTTACCCGAGGTGTTCAGAATAAACAGACCTTCGTAACGTTTCACTCGCTTTGCCTTTGTTCGGGGGCCGTCAAGGCCCCGTTAAACCGGTTCATCGCCGCCGTAATTCCCAACTGCAGCCAGCATTCCACGGCTTCGCTGGCGCGCACCAGAACTTGCTCGAAAACTTCCCGCTCCACGCGACTGAAACTGCCCAGTACATGGCCGGTGATTTGCCGGCCCGCCGTTGCCTGCCGTCCGATCCCCAGTCGCAGCCGCGCATACCCGCGCGTGCCCAAGTGCTGCTCGACTGACTCGAGCCCGTGATGCCCGCCGCTGCTGCCATCCGGCCGGAGCCGAATCGTGCCGAGCGCCAAATCCGCATCGTCCACCGCCACGAGCACCTTGGCGGTGGCCAGTCGATAGTAATTCGCCACCGCGACCACCGCTTCTCCGCTGACGTTCATGTACGTGAGCGGCTGGCATAACCAACATTCGTGTCCCCCGAACGCGGCGCGCGCCAGCCGGGCGGTGAACCGGCGCTCGGTCCGCCACGACGCCCGCCATCGCTGCGCCAGCAAATCGGCCAACAGAAACCCGGCGTTGTGCCGCGTGCGGGCGTACTCGTCGCCGGGATTGCCCAAGCCCACGATGAGATGCGCGTTCTCCATGCGGAACCCCGGCCGCACGGCACGGCGGGCGGCAGGTCAAGCCCGCGCCACTTACTTCTTCTTCTCGGCCTTGTCGCTTTTCTCGGCCTTTTCGGGCTTTTCTTTCTTGTCGCCCGGTGCCGCTCCGGCTTCGGCCACGCCTTCCTCTTTCTTTTCCTTGAGGACTTCCGGTTCCACCGCGGCCGATTCGGCGGCGGCCTCTTCGGCGGCCTTTTCTTCCTCTTCGGTCACCGGCGCGGCCACGGCCACCACGGAGATGTGCTTGTCACCGAGAATCTCCACGCCGGGCGCGGTGACGATGTCGCCGAGGTGGATCGCCTTGCCGATCTCGAGGTGGGAGGCATCCAACACGATCACCTCGGGCAGATCCTTGGGCAGCGCGCGCACTTTCAGCTTGAACAACAAGACTTCGAGGACGCCGCCAGCCTTGACCCCGACTGCCTCGCCGGTGGTTTCGACGGGGACGGTGATGGTCACCCGTTCGTTGTCCGCCACTTCATGAAAATCGACGTGCAGGATGTCGCCGCTGAGGGGGTGATGTTGGACATCCTGGACCAAGGCCAGCCGCCTGGCTTGGGCGTCCCCCTCCACGGTGAGGTCCACGAGGATGTTCTCGGAGGCGGAGTGATGCACCAAATCCTCCAGTTCCTTGACTTTCAGCTCAAGGTTCTGGGGTTGGCGCTGGCGCCCGTAAATGACGGCCGGCACGCGCGCGCCGGCGCGCAGTTTCTTCACAGCGGAACGGCGGGTGGCCGTCCTCGGAAACACGGTCAATGGCACTGATTTCATGTCCAACAACACTCTCCTGGCGGTCGGGACCGATTTAGCCGGCGCGCCCGCCTTTGAACTCGAAAAGCGAAGTGACCGACGAATTGGTGTGAATTCGCTTGATCGCTTCGCCCAGCAACCCTGCCACCGAAAGCGTCGTGATTTCCACGCCGCCAATTGCAGGGCGGGCAACCGTATCAGTCGTGATGAGTTCGTCAATATTCGATTTGCGCAGGCGTTCGATCCCCAATTGGCTGAGCACGGTGTGCGAGACGCAGGCCAGAACCTTCCTGGCGCCGCGGCGTTTGAGCAGGGCGGCGGCGGAGGTCAGCGTGCCCGCCGTTTCGGTCAGGTCATCCACCATGAGGACGTTCTTGCCGCGGATTTCGCCGATGACCGCGTCGTGCTCCACCTCGCTGGCGCTTTTACGACGCTTGGCCACGATGGCCAGGCCGGCCTCCAAAAACTGCGAGTAGGCGTGGGCCATCTTGAGCCCCCCCACATCGGGACTGACCACGACCAAGTTCGGCAGTTTCTTCTGCTTGAGGTAATCGAACATCACCGGCGCGGCGTACAAGTGGTCCACCGGGATGTCGAAGAAGCCCTGGATCTGCTGCGCGTGCAAGTCCATGGTCAACACACGGTTCGTGCCGGCGGCGACCAGCAGGTTGGCGACCAGTTTCGCCGTGATTGGCACCCGTGGTTGGTCCTTGCGGTCCTGTCGGGCGTAGCCGTAGAACGGCAGCACCGCGGTGATCCGCTTGGCGCTGGCCCGCCGCAGCGCGTCGATCATGATGAACAACTCCATCAAGTTGTGGTTCGTCGGCGGGCTGGTGGACTGCACCACGAACGTGTCCTCGCCCCGGACGTTTTCGTCGATCTTCACGAACGTCTCGCCGTCGGGGAACTGGGACACCGAACAGAGACCCAAAGGGATGCCGATGGACTGACAAATGGCCTCGGCCAAAGGCCGGTTCGACGTGCCGCTAAAAACTTTCACAAGTGCTGGTGTTGGTCCCGCCGCAAAAGAAAAAAGGCTGCCACCGCGCGCGCAGTCAGCCTCGAATGTGACGGGACGGTAACAACCGAGCCGGTCGGCGCAAGCGGGAAGTTCGCGCCTTGGACCCGGCTCGCGCCGGAACCGCGGTTCGCGCTTTCCGCGCCGATGAACTTTCGACAGACTCCCACAGCCGCCCATGAAGAACGTTGCTATGCTGAATGTCCCGCGAGCGCTGATTTTCTCCTTCGCGCTCGCCGCCTTCCATCTGAACGCCGCTGACACCCGCGTTCTCGCCGGCACCTGGCGTTTCGCCCTGGACCGTTCGGATGCAGGCGTCGGCGAGCGTTGGTTCGACCAGACGCTGCCGGACAAAATCAAACTGCCCGGCTCGCTGCCCGAGCAAGGCGTCGGCGATCCGGTCACGACGAACACGACGTGGACCGGCGGCATCGTGGACCGGTCGTGGTTCACCGCGCCCGAGTTCGCGAAATACCGTGAGCCGGGCAACGTGAAAGGGCCGTTCTGGCTGCAACCGGAGAAATATTACGCCGGCGTTGCGTGGTTCCAGCGTGAGATCGAAATCCCCAAGGATTGGCAAGGGAAGCGCATCGTACTTTCCCTCGAACGGCCGCATAGGGAGACGCGCGTTTGGGGGGACGACCGGTGTGTCGGCACGAACAACTCGCTCTCCACACCGCACGAATACGAGCTGGGCATCGTGAGCGGCGCGGCGCCAAGCGACACTCGTCGCTCCATGCTCGCGCCGGGCAGGCACACCGTCAGCATCCGCGTGGACAACCGCCGCATCGTCGATATCGGCGAAAACTCCCACGGCATCACCGACCACACGCAGGGCAACTGGAACGGGATCGTCGGTAAGATCGAGTTGCGCACGACGCCGCTGGTGTGGATTGAAGAAGTGCAGGTTTATCCCAATGTCGCGAAAAAGTCGGTGTGGGTTGTCGTAACGGCTACCAATACCACAGGTCGGTTTTTCGCGGGAGGACTATCGCTGTTCTTCGAGCGGGGAGGCAAGGCCACGAGGCTGCCGGTCAGTCAGCGGTTCAACACGACCGCCGGTGACTTGACCACCCAAGACGAAGTCGCGCTTGGCCCAGATGCGCCGCTCTGGGATGAGTTCACTCCGACCGTTCAAACCCTCCGAGCGGAATTGCGCGGCGAACTCGGCGGGCAACCGATCGAAAGCGAACGCACGGTGAGCTTCGGCCTCCGCGACATCTCCACCGCCGGCACTCAGTTTCTCATCAACGGCCGCAAGACGTTCATCCGTGGCACGCTGGAATGCTGCATTTTCCCCAAGACCGGCCATCCGCCCACCGACCTCGATTCGTGGCGCCGCATCATTCGCATCGCGAAGGCGCATGGGCTGAACCTGATTCGCTTTCACTCCTATTGCCCGCCGGAAGCGGCGTTCGTCGCGGGGGACGAACTCGGATTCTATTTCCAAGTCGAGACCTGCTGGGCCAACCAGTCCACAACCCTCGGCGACGGCAAACCGGTGGACCGGTGGGTCTATGACGAAACCGACCGCATCCTGAAATACTATGGCAACCATCCGTCGCTCCTCCTGATGCTCTACGGCAACGAGCCGGGCGGCGACCGTGCCAGCGCCTACCTCGCCAAATACGTTGCACATTACCGTGCGCTCGATTCGCGCCGGCTGTGGAGCGGCGGCTCCGGCTGGCCGCAGTTGCCCGAAAACCAATTTCACGTCACGCCCGATCCACGCATCCAAGGCTGGGGCCAAGAGCTCGCGTCGCGCATCAACGCCAAACCGCCCGAGACCGTGACCGACTACCGCGACTACATCGCTGCCCGCAAGGTGCCGGTGATCAGCCACGAGATCGGCCAGTGGTGCGTCTATCCCAACTTCGACGAAATGAGAAAATACACCGGGCACCTCAAGCCGCGGAACTTCGAGATCTTCCGCGACACGCTCAAGGCGCAGGGGATGCTCGATCTGGCGCGCGACTTCCTCCTCGCGTCCGGCAAACTCCAGACGCTGTGTTACAAGGAAGACATCGAATCCGCGCTACGCACGCCGGGCATGGGCGGCTTCGAGCTGCTCGACCTGCACGATTTTCCCGGCCAGGGCACCGCGCTCGTCGGCTTGCTCGATCCGTTTTGGGAGGAGAAAGGCTACGTGACGGCGGGCGAGTTCAGCCGGTTCTGCAACCGGACCGTGCCGCTGGCGCGATTGCCGAAACGTGTCTTCACCAGCGACGAAGTCCTCACGGCCGAACTGGAGGTCGCACACTTCGGCGCGGCCCCGCTCAAAGACGTGACGCCCACGTACCGGTTGATCGGTGCGGACGGTGCCGTGCGCTTCAACGGCCAACTCACGCTGCAGGACATGCCGATGGGCAACGGCGTTCGCCTCGGCCCGCTGAACCTTGACCTGCGCGGCCTGCCTGCGCCGGCCCGGTACCGACTGGTCGTCAGCCTGTCCGGCACGCCGTTCGCCAACGACTGGGACATCTGGGTCTATCCCGCAGAAGCGCCCAGCCGGACTTTGACTGATGTGCGCGTTACCGCGGAGTTCGATGACGCGGCCCGAGCCCACCTTCGCGCCGGCGGCAAGCTGCTGCTCACGCTGCCCGGCCCACAGGTCCGCAACTTTGATACTGCGCCCGTAAAACTCGGCTTCTCCAGTATCTTCTGGAACACTGCCTGGACCGGCCGCCAGGCGCCCACGACGCTCGGCATCCTTTGCGACCCAAAACATCCCGCGCTCGCCGAGTTCCCGACCGACTTCCACAGCAACTGGCAATGGTGGTATTTGATCCATCGCGCCGGCGCGCTGCGGCTCGACCTCTTGCCGCACGGATTGAAGCCGATCGTGCGCGTCATCGACGACTGGGTGACTGCGCGACCGTTGGGTTTAGTCGTCGAGGGCAAGGTCGGCGCGGGCAAGGTTGTCATCTGCGGCTTCGACCTCACACACGACGCCGACGACCCAGTCTCGCGCCAGATGCGCACGAGTCTGCTGGACTACATGGCCTCCCGGGAATTCGCGCCCAGGACTGACCTCACCGCCGGCCAGATCGGGAGCCTCATCGCCGCGGCGAAGTGATGGCCATCCTGCCCGGCTTCAAGATGGACTTCCTCATCAAAGGCCCGTCCGACGTACTCGACCACGCCACGAGCGAAATCGCCATCGGCAGCAAGCTGGGCATTGACGCGACGAAGAAAATCCCCGGCGAAGGTTTCAAACGTGTCTGGCCTGGCCGCCGTTAATCCGAATGAGCGGAGAAATCCGCCGAAAAATTGATGCGCTGTTCAAATCCCCCCCCAGCCCACGGGATTTTGAAAAAGTGCTGGAACGATTGGTTGGGCCCGGCCACACGGCAGGGATGAAAAAGACAAACACAACCATTCCAGCGGCCTCGAAGCTGAACTTGCTGCGGCAGGTT
>JAKANS010000217.1 GCA_021823625.1 bacterium
TTTTTGACCCTACCCAGAGACACCCGAAAACGCCCGGCCACCGCTTCGCGCGGGCCCTCCTTTGGGGCGTAGGCGGTCAAGATGCGTTCGCGCAAATCCAACGAGAGCGTTTTCATACACCAACGGTGCCACGACTCAAACTAACTGGCTACAGTTTTATTTAATACGCTCTAGGGGTGGCCTCGACACTTCGCCCAACACACTCGTCCGACCGGCCAAAGCTGGCGGCAATCTCGTCACAGGAGATCCCGGCCGGCCGCGCAAAGCCGCGTCGGAAAGCGATGGAAATTCCGGCGCGCCGGGCTAGAATTCACCCACCCATGAGAACGCTCACCTTCTGCTTGCGACGCGCCTGCCGCGTCATGTTCCTCGCATCCGTTCTTGCCACTGGCTCCTGGCTTTGTTCGGGGCACCGAGCCGGTGCTGCTGAGATTGCGTCGTCCGGCAATGCGGCGGCCCCCGAGGTGGTTCGGTGCGCCGCGGGTGACCTGGAAGCCGCTTTCCGCAGGTCGGCCGACGGACTTCAGTTCGAAGGGCTCCAGGACGTGCGAACGCGGACGACGCTGGCCGTGAAGGGAGCTCCGCTTTTCAGCCTGCTCGTCCGCAATGTCTCAAGCGGGGAGGAACGGACCCTCACGGCCTCCGAGGGCTGGCGCGAGGCGAGGCTGCGGCAGTCGCGCGGCGATCTAAGACTCCTGTGGGCCACCCCATCCGAGGCAGCACTGGCAGGTCTGACCGTGCAGGCGACGGCCACGCTCGCCCCCCGCCGGAGTGCCATCCGCTGGACCCTCCGCGTGGAAAACCGCTCTCCGGGTTGGAGTGTGCGCCGGTGCTTCTTCCCGCAGCTCGAGCTGGCGGATCTGGGTGACAACGCGGCAGTGCTTTTCCCGCGCGGTCCGGGCGAGGTGCAGCGCGGGGTGTGGCGTCGCGACTTCCACTATCGTGGGAACTACCCTGACGGCTGGTGCGCCATGCAGTTCCTTGCAGCCTACCGCGAAGGCGCGTCCCCCACCGGGCTTTACGTCGGCCTGCACGATCCTTGGGGCAGCACCAAGCATCTCGAATTCAAGAGCGCCCCCGCCTCACGCACGGTGCGGCTGGCGGTCGAAACTCCGGCGGCGGACTTGAGCCAGGCGGGCAATGACTTCACGGTGAGTGGCGAGGTGGTCTGGCAACTCCTTCGTGGCGACTGGTTCGACGCGGCCCGGATTTATCGAACCTGGGCACAAAAGGAAGCCCGCTGGTGGCCGCCCCTCACCCGCGAAGGGCGCAAGGACACCCCGCTCTGGATGCGCGAATTGAGCACCTGGGTCATGACCGGCGGTGCGCCCGATGAGTGCCTCCCGGCCGTGAAAGCGTTTCGCGAGGCGCTCGGACTTCCCGTCGGTTTTCACTGGTATAACTGGCACCAGATTCCGTTCGACAACGACTACCCGCATTACTTTCCCGCCAAGGCCGGCTTCGCGCAGGGCGTCGCCGAGTTGCAGCAGGCGGGGGTCTTCGTCATGCCCTACATCAACGGCCGACTGTGGGATTCCAGGGACCGCGGGGCGGAGGACTTCGAGTTCAGCCGGGTGGCCCTGCCGGCGGCGACGAAGAAGGAGGACGGCCAGCCGTTCCTCGAAAGCTACGGCAGCAAGGAAACCAACGGGCAGCCGGTGAGCCTCGCCGTGATGTGCCCCAGCACGCAACTTTGGCGGGAGCGGGTGCGGAACATCGTGCTGCGCCTGCAACGCGACGAAGGCACGCGCGGGGTTTATATCGACCAGGTCGCCGCGGCGGCGCCCACTTTGTGCATGGACGTGAGCCACCGTCATCCGCTCGGTGGCGGGCATTGGTGGACCGAAGGCTACTGGGATTTGCTCAAGGCCATCCGGCGCGAGATGCCCGCCGACCGGATGCTCACGACGGAATGCAACGGCGAACCGTTCATCCGCTGGTTCGACGGGTATCTCACCTGGCACTGGCAACACGATGGACAGGTGCCGGCGTTCCCCGCGGTCTATGGCGGCACCATCCAGATGTTCGGCCGCGCGTATCGCGGCGGTGCGACCAAAGAGCTGGCCTTGCGCATGAAGGCGGGACAGCAACTCGTCTTCGGCGAGCAGATCGGGTGGTTCGATCCGGGACAGGCCGGCGAGCCCCAGAACCGCGAGTTTCTGCGCAAGGTCATTTACACGCGCTGGAACTATCGCCGCTATTTCTATGCCGGTGAAATGGCGCGTCCGCCCCGGTTCTCCGGCGACCTCCCCCAAGTGAAAGCCGATTGGCAGTGGTCGGGGGAATGGCCGGTGACGACCGACGCGGTTCTTACCGGTGCGTGGCGCCTTCCGTTCGAGAAGCGGACTCTGTTGCTCTTCGCGAATGTAAGCGACGCAGCCGTAAAGGCACCGTTCCATTTGGATCCGCAGACATACGGGCTGAAGGCCCGCGAACTGCACCGCACGGTGAGCCGGGATGGACGTAAATCGTCCGAAGGTTCACCCGCCTCGACGGCCCTCGCTGAGGAGATCGAGTTGCCGGCGCAGTCGGTGCTGACGTGGGAGTTGACACCGGCGAGGTAGAGCACAGTGCCAGCACGGATGCCATGCCGTTGCTGCTGCAGCAGACTTCGAACCCAAACCGTACGACGCGACGCAGAATGAAAATGGATCTCAGATGGCTCCGGCTCGACCTGGCCGCGGGCCTTGTGTCATTGGTTTTCCTGCAGGCGGTGGCTGCACAACTGCCATTGGCTCGGAGCGACGAGAGGGCTCGCCCCTTGGTGAGCACGACGCGCCCCCTCGACTCTGACCGGGCCGCCGGCGCTCGAATTGCCCAGGATCGGTCAACGCGCCTGCCACCCGACATGTTGCCGTCGCTTGGCTGTTGGTTTTGGACGGAAGCCGAGTTCCGGCCCGAGGGTTACCAGCCGTTTCTCGACCTGGTGGGGCGTCACGCCGCGTTCAATCTCCTGACCACCAGCCTTCGAGTACCACACCGCGAGGTGACCGAAGGCGCGGTTCATGACCAGATCGGCCAGGCTGCGGCCTACGCGCAGCGTTACGACATGAGGCTGGTCATGGACCTGGATGTGCGCCTGGCCCGCCGGGCTTTTCAACAGGCCTATCCGGAGGAACTCCAGGAGATGCTTCGCTTGCGCGAGGTGGAGCTGGCCGCAACAGGCGAAGTCGCGCTGACGATTGCCGCGGATGTGCCCAGTGATCACTACACCTTCGCCACGACTCCTTACGTGCCCGTGGCGAGCCGGTTGGTGCGCGTGTATGTCTGCCGCCGGAGCGACGGGGAGATTGATCCCGCATCGGTCAAAGAGATAACCGCGCGCTGCCGCGTGGTGGAAGCCGCCACGAACATGCTGCGCGTCAGCATCCCGTGCGATGCCGCCGACCGCGGGTGTGAGGCCGTAGTGGCGGCGGCGTTTGCCCATCTGACACCAGATGTTTTCGCTCCGCACGCGATGGCATTCCAGCGTCAGATCCTGCACCAATACGCCGACCTGCCGCTGGCCGGCGCCTGCAAGGACGAGTGGGGTTTTCCGCCCTGTTTCGACGGATGCCCGGCGAAGAATGACTTCTGGTTCTCCCGCCATTACGCCGCGGCCTACGCTCAGCGCACGGGTGGGAATGACCTGGTGCGCGATTGTCTCCTTATGTGGCGTGGCGAACGCGGGCGCGAACGCGAACGCCAGGCGGCCATCAATCACTACCAGCAACTCGCCTGGCAGCGGAACGCCGCCTTGGAGGACGATTTCTACCACGCCGTGAAAGAGGGCTTCGGCCCGACAGCCCTCGTGACCACGCACCCCACGTGGTGGCCGAACCCCGACCTGCGCGAGTTTAAGAAGAACGGTCTCGATTGGTGGGCCGCGACCCGCGACTTGGCGCAGACGGATGAAGTCACGCCTTTCGCCGTTCGCACCGCCCTCACCAAAAAATGGGGCGGCGCCCTCTGGGTGAACATGTTTTACGCTTCGACCGTGCCCGATTATGAACGCGCGCTCTGGAGCCACGCGCTGGGCGGCGGCCGGATCAACTACCATCCTCTCTATCCCACCGCCAGGGGCTTGGGGCTTGAAAACATCGCGGCACTGCTGCGCGGCGACCTGATGCGGGCCGATGCGCGTCTGCGTCTGCTCCATTTCATCGCGCGCGCGCCACTCGATTGTCCGGTGGCGGTCATCTTCGGCCATGCCGCCGCGATGAATTGGGCGGGGCCGCACTACAATGATGTTGGCCTGGGCCTCGCGAACGAACTTTGGCGGCAAGGTTATCCGGCCGATCTCATTCCGGCGGACGAAATTCAAGCCAACGCGCTCCGGGTGGATGAAGCGGGATGGGTGCGCTACGGCCCCCAGCGCTACACGGCGGCGGTGCTGTATCATCCAGAGTTCGAGCCAGCGGGCACCGCAGATTTCGTGGCCCGCGCGGCACTCGGTCGCACGGCGTTCTGGCGCGTCGGGGACTGGACCAGAGACTTCGCGGCGCGCCCGGTCACTGCGCAGTGGCCGGCGGAATTCAAGACCGTCGCCAATGTCAGCGCCTGTGCCAGGCAAATCGTCGAGCACCTTCGGAAATCCGGCCTCCGGCCTCAGACCCCGGCCACGGCGAGCATCGGCTGGGACACACAGAGCGCCGCGCCGCCGCGGGCAGGAAGCTGCCGGCTCGTGGACGGCACCATTGTCTGGCTGGCAGGAAACCACCGGCTCACGGGTGATCCGATCGCGATCCAGGAGGTGCTTGCTGGCAATCCCATCGAAGCCAGAGCGGTGGGGATGCTGGCCATCCGCCTGGATGCGGCGGGCAAACTGGACGCGCTGGCGGCCGGCGGCTTGAGTCGTTTCCGGGGCGGTGGCGTGGAACTAAACCTCGATCCGCCCACGGACCTGGCATTGTGGAGCGACGCGCAGGGCCAGCGCCGCGGCGTCGTGCAAGGAGGCGAGGACGCCATTCCCCAGGCACTGCGTGACCTCACCCCACACTGGCTGCATCTGGCCGTGCCGGTTCCGCTGCCGCCGAAATGATGATCGAGCACCCACCCAGCAACACCTTTGTATGAATGTTCGCGAGATGACAGGGCCCCGAGGGTCGTGGCTTATGCCGATAGTCCTATGGCTCACCCTCAACCCCCTGCTTGCCGAGGCCGCGGAGCCTGCCTCACGAGTCGTCCATGACCCGGAGCATCACACCGTGGCGATCTCCGATAGCGCCGGTACACTGGCGCTTCGTCTGCGGTATGATGAACGGTGCGTTCTGGATCAAGTGCTGGTGGGCGGTCGGAACGTTGTGGCCACGAACTCCGGCGCCTGGACTGGCGTCAAGGTTGGCGGGCAGTGGTACACGACGTGCCAAAACCTCGCGACTCCCAGAGTTGCCACCACCAAGGACACCGCCACCATCAGTGATATCCTTTGCACCGGTGGCGGTGTTCGGTTCAGAGAGACCTGGCAGTTCACTGCCAGAGATGACCGGATTCTCTGGCGCATCGAACGGGAATACCTGACGGGCGGCCGGGTCGAGGACCTCGGTTTCACTGGATGGGATTTCGCGGAGATGTCCACCTGGACGGGGGCCTTGCTTGGTCAGGGTGGCGTCGCGTGGTGCAAGCTCTTCGACCAGCCGAACGCCACCTACGGCGTGCATGCGGGCGCGGTGACCTTGTGGAACCGAAGCGAACGCGCCTGTCTGAAGATCAGTCCCTCGAGCCCGGCAGGGGTGAAGATCGCAACCCGGTTCAGCCGCCAGCCCAACGGGGTCTTCACGCTGGCGCACGCGCTGAGCGAAGACCGGTTGACGCCCCAAAAGGGCCAGAGCCGGTTCCTGCGCGACCGCCAGGACGTGTGGGCACCGTGGACTGTGAGTCCCGGCTCGGTCGCCGTGGAGTTCACCCTGCAAGCGCTGGACTATGACCGGGTCTATGACCGCGGAAAATTCGCATATTTCAACGGCGCGTCCATCCGTGAGATCCTCAACACAATTGCGCGCATCGGAGCCATTGACGACGAGGTCATGGGGAGCAACGGGTACTACAGCGGCTTCGCGGTCCTGCACGAGCCTTGGATCGCACAGCTTGGTCTGGCCATTGATGATCCCGCTTATTTCCAAGCTTATTCCCGCACCTTGGACCACCAACGCGATCACGCGATGAGTCCGGACGGCCGGGTGAAGTCGCGCTGGTCTTACACCGCTGGCGACGCCATGCCCGGCACCTATGACGCGTACGGCTATTACGAGTGCCAGTGGGGAACCTTGATGGACTCGCAGCCAAGCTACGCCATCAACGTGGCCGAGCAGTTCGATTACACCGGCGACCTCGACTGGCTTGGGCGCCACAAGGTGAGCGTCGAGAACGCCCTCGAGTTCCTCCTGCGCCGGGACGCGGACGGGGACGGGTTAGTGGAGATGGAGACGGAGTCGCACCGCGCCGGGAAAGGGAGCGACTGGATTGACATCATCTGGGCCGCCCACGAGAACGCCTTCGTAAACGCGCAGCTTTACCATGCCCTCACGCTCTGGGCGGATGTGGAGGAAGTCCTCGGAGACGACGTCCGCGCCCGGGATTATCGGCGGTGGGCGGCGCGGCTCAAGAGCCGCTTTAATGCACCGACTACCGCCGGGGGGTTCTGGGACGCTGCAAATCACTGGTTCGTTCACTGGCGGGACAAGGACGACTCCATTCACGGAGACAACCTCGTGGTGCCGGTGAACTTCATGGCCATCGCATACGATCTCTGCGAGCCGGCGGAGCGCGCCCAGGCCGTGCTTGATCAGGTGGAGGTGCGCATGCAGCGGGAAGGCTTGTTCTTCTGGCCGCTCTGCTTTGATTCTTACCAGGAGGGCGAGGGCGCTGCCTGGCAGTTCCCATTCCCGATCTATGAAAACGGCGACATCTTCCTGGCCTGGGGGGAAACCGGCACACGCGCCTACGCCGCGCACAACCCCGCGGTGGCGGTCAAGTACATCAAGAATGTGCTCGACCAGTACGAACGCGACGGCCTGGCCTTCCAGCGGTACCTCCGGAAAAGCCAGCGCGGCGCAGGCGACGATATCCTCGCCAACAACTGTTCGCCAGTCGTGGGGCTGTATCGGAACATCTATGGCATCCAGCCGAAGTGGAACCGCCTCTATCTCGAGCCCCATCTCATTGCCAAGCTCGACGGAACCTTGCTCAAGTACTGGTTGCGGGGTCAATCATATGAGGTCGCTCTCAGCGTGGGGGATTACCGGATCGCCGTGGATGGGTTTGGGCTTCACAGTGGTGAACCATTCGCTCTGGCCGTCGGCCGCGACAGCGCCAGGTACTTCCACGGCCGAAGTTCGAAGCCGTCGCTGACGCTCATCCGTTCTGAGGGCGCGCCCGTGGAGGTCAACATTCAAAGCTGGTCGGACGACCCCGCTGGGAGGCGGAGTTGGACCGTGGCGGGTGGTACGCTCGGAGCGATCCACGAGCAGACGCTGTCCTTGTTGACGCCCGATACAGATTTCCGACTGACGGGTGATGGGGGTGTTCAGGTGCTGCTGCGCAGCGACCCAAACGGACAACTGCTTCTTCGCCAGCAGGTGGATGGCGCACGTTTGCATCTGTTCGACCTGAGACCGGTGAATGCGCAGAAATGACGAGCGCACGGCGCGGTGGTCACAAGTCATTTCTCCTCGGAGTGAACACGGTGGGCGCAAGCTCGACTCACAGGCACCAGGGAGACACGCTCGCCGTGGTCGTTACGGGTGATCTCCCTTGGGATCCAGCGTGAGACGGCCATCCACCAGCAACCCATATTGGCGATGGCCGGGCCGCAATCTCAACTGCGGAAGCCACGCCCCGTGCGGAATGTACCGCATGGAGGGCGCTGCGGGATGCCACCGGTTGAAATCGCCGGGATCCGCCAATACACATCGTCTGCACCGCTTCGTGCGAAAGCCATCCCCAGCCTCGTACGCCGCTTCCGTCTTGGATTTCACATTGGCCAGGATGAAACGTGCCACGGATGTGATTGGCGGTGCGAGCTCGTCGCGCGTTCGCACAGCATCCCCGGAGGCATCAACGCCGTTCGGCTGGGCCGCGGTACCTGTCGTGATGCGGCCGGTTGGTTGTGAATGGGACAAAGCGCTTCCGCGCTTGAAAGGCAGTTGCCTTTCTGGTCGGATGGTGACGTGAAAGCCAAGCCTACATTCACCTTCGTGACCGATTGCCACACTCACCCCGACGCGTCTCCAGCACTGAATCGTCGTGGATTTCTCCAGCAATCGTTGGCCTTTGCCGGCGGCTGCGCGGTGGGGCTGCGGACGGCAACGGCCGCCGAAATGCCCGACCGGCTCAAGCCCATCGGCGAGGCGAAAGGCATCCATCCCGGGCGCGTCGTGTGGGCGCACGATCCCGCTGTGACCGACTGGAAGGGCCCTGGCGACGGCCACTGGTGGGAAGGCGATCGCGTGAAACAAGAACGCGTGGACGCCCTGTTGGCGCACTGCGTTTGTGAACTGACCGGCGAAGCAACCGTGGCCGGGGCGTGGTCGCGGCTCTTCCGGCACTTGAACCAGACACGCGGCAAAGGCGACGGGGGCTACCGCGCCGGCGAAAAGGTCGCGATCAAGCCGAACTGGGTGGGGCTGATCTACCGCGAGGGTCACGTCAACACGGACACCTACACGTTCATCCGCCGGCATTTCAATCGAAAGGGTGACAGGTATAGTCTGGCTTCCCCCGTTCGATTGAATGACAATTCCTCCCCGATCTCTGAACCCGCACGGCAGGGACGATGTATCGACTGAAAAGGTTTCCTCGACGTTTCTAGTGGGTATCCTTGGGTCCGGTGCCGCCGCTTGGACGGGGCTCGTTTAGTGCGAGCGGGGCTGCCCCGTCGCCGACCAGCAACGT
>JAKANS010000218.1 GCA_021823625.1 bacterium
CCCGGCCGCATCCTTCTTCGCCCCCCTCAAAACCGAGGCGTTCACTGCGGCAACGCCCCAAACCAAAACCCAAACCAAACGGGAACTCTTTGAAGACCTCGAAGCCTTTTACAACCCCCCGGCGCTTTCACAGCGCCTTGGGCCATCAATCACCTCTGGAATTTGAAAACCAGTTCCGTTAAACCCTAACAAGCACTCCGCTCCCGGTGCCCACGTTTTCGAAGAAAGATCACCCCGGCACAGCGCGTCCGGTACCGGCGCGGAGCCACGAAGACCAGGGCGCCGATGGCCGCCACCAGACCGAAATCAGCCGGTTCAGGTATGCATTGGTGGGTGAACACGCTATCCATGATCGTCACGGGGTCGCCCGAGTTTATCGCGAAGTCGATGCGCACCTGCGGCGGGCAGAAGGGGATGATATACTCAAACGACGCGTGCGGCGCTCCTCCGGATGCCGGAATCGGCACCAGGAACTCTGGACTGAACTTTATGGGATCGGTCGGGTCAGACGGATCGAACCAGTCGAATTTGATGGACAATTCCGTGGGTTGACCAGACGTGCCGAGGGGGAGAACCGTGCCATCGAACGTCACCCGCTTTGGGTGGATCAGGTCGAATTCGTTCGGAAAAACCAGATCCACCACCTGGCCCGGAACCACCGTGAGGGAGACGATGGGCTCGATGATAAGGTCTCCGCCAAACGCCCGTGGGGCCGTCGCGGCGACCAGAATTCCGGCCGCAAGCAGGGTTCGCAGTGTTGCTTTCATACATTCGTTTGTTGGTCGTTGTTCGAGCTGGCTGCTGAAGTGCCTCCAGGGCCATTGTGGCTCTCTCACCACACTTTCCTACTAATGCGAGTGATTCGTTGTCATTATTGTTGCGCCCGCGGTTCGTCGTGCCTGGGGGTGCTGCCGAGGTGGGATCATGCAAGGTGTCCAGCAACGCCTCCCAGACCCGGGGGAGGTTGTTCAACACGGACGAAGGGTCGTGCGCGGATGGTTTCGACGCAGCGGGGGAGCGAGCTGAGGTTACCCGGAGGCTGTGATTAGCCGGCTGTTTCTCCCGCAGGGCTGCGTATTTGGCCACTTCCGCCTTGAAGTTCGGATCATCCTCGCCGGCTTCCAGCACAAGGAGCAGGTCGCGCCGGGCGTCTCGGTCCACGCTGGCCCGCCAACCGAAATCCACTACCGGCCAGGCGGGACCGGCACGCCGACCGCGCCGGCAGCGAGAGCCCGGGACGGGGAATTCATCCTTCCATCTTCCGGCCGGTCGCTCCTCCACCGCGCCTTCAACGGCGATCTATGAACCGGCCGACCACCAAGCCTGGCGGGCCGCTATTCCTCAACCCAGGGCAATGCCCTGGGAAGACGGCCGCCCGGCAAAGGGCCGACGCCAGCCCACCCCGCCGCCCGATTTGCGGCCGGTTCCGGACTTCGCGCAGGGGAAGCCTGGTTTTGTTGGGAAATGCGCCGACGCCAAGGCCGCTGGCACCTGCGCTCTCCCCACGCCTCAGCTACACCCCTGCAGGAAGCCGGGCTGCGTCCCCGATCTACGCTAGGAAATCGCGACTGGCACCCGGCCGGCGAATGAATAACTTAAGGCTTGGCGGGGTCAATCCGGCTGAGTCGCGATAGGCAAGGCCGCACGGACCGAACAACGAGGCTCGTGCCCCCGCTGGACCACGGCTCCCAGAAAAACATGAAACCGGCGGCAAACACCAATCTGGCACCCAGGGCGACGCGCTCCGCCGTCTCGCGGTAAGGGGCCGGGGCTGAGCGATCCCCGGGGACCGCCGACACTTGGTCAAATCATTCTGCCATGAAAACAACCAGGCTCTTTTACCCGGCTGTGCTCCTGACCTCGGGGCTGGCGTTCGGCCTGCTCGGTTGCCGCAGCGACAGTGCCGAGCAACCGGTGACGACGCTGACGCCGGAGACTTCCCATCTCACAATGATCCCGCCGGCGCCGGAAACACCGCCGCCCGCTTCCGTGCCGAGTGTCGCCGCGGCGAGCTCAGTCGTGACCCCCGTCACGGCCCCGGCCCCGCCCGCCGCCAATTCACCGGCGGTGGCGGCGGTCATGACCAATGCGCCTGCGACCACCAACGCACTCGCGACGGACGCTGCGCCGTCGGCGAGCGCTGAGGGCGCAAGCGCGCCCACCGCGCAGGTCGCGCCGCAATTGCCCGCGTTACCGGCGCCCGTCCGCGAAGTTGTCGAGATGGCGCGGTCCAACGTGGGCGAGTCGGTTTTGCTGGAGTTCGTAAAGAATTCGCCGGATCCCTTCGAGATCAAGCCGGAGGAAATCGTTTATCTGAAAGACATCGGCGTGCCGGAAACGGTGGTGACCGCCATGATCAAGCGCACCGGTGAGTTGCACGCTCAAGGCGTTGTGACGGTGCCAGCAGCGGAAACGGTGGCGTCCGGCGCTCAAGGCGCCGCCCCGGCCGACCAATCGGCCTACGCCACCACGGTGACGCCCACCGCGGAAATTGCTCCGCCCCCGCTGCCAGTGACGGACAATTATTATTACTCGTCGCTCTCGCCTTACGGGAGTTGGCTGTACATTCGGCCCTACGGCTGGTGTTGGCAACCCACGGTGGCGGTGGTGGACAACGGCTGGCGGCCTTATTGCCAAGGCGGTCGCTGGGCTTATACGTCGGATGGCTGGTACTGGCAGTCGTCGTATTCGTGGGGCTGGGCGCCGTTCCATTACGGTAACTGGTATCAGAACCCGGCCTGCGGCTGGGTGTGGGTGCCGGGTTCGGTCTGGGCTCCCGCCTGGGTGACGTGGCGGTACAGCGATGCCTACTGTGGTTGGGCGCCGTTGCCGCCCGGCTGCGGCTGGAACACGGGCGTGGGGCTGACGTACTACGGCAGGGGCGTGTCGGTGGGCTTCAGCTTCGGCTTGAGTTGGTCCTGCTACACCTTTGTGGGTTGGGATCACTGCTGGGGTCCGCGTCCCTACCATTACTATGTGCCCCGGCACCACGCGGCGGTGGTGTACAACAACACGACCGTCATCAACAACTACTATGGAGGCGGCGGCAAAGCGGTCGTCAACCACGGCATCCCGACGGCGAAGATGCCCACCTTCGCCCGCCAGGAAATTCATCACGCCGATCTAAAGGACATCACCCCCGGCAGCCGGGCGCCGGTGCGCCCCGAGCAAGCCAGTTTGGAGGGCAACAAGCTCGCGGTTTATCGCCCGCACGTACCCTCCGACCTCAAGGCGAATTCCTCGAAGCGCATGGACCCGCCGTACACCCCAGTGCGGAGCCGGAGCGAAGTACCTTCGCTGACGCGCAGCGAATTCGGTTCGCCGCGGAGTTCGTTGGGGCCACTGAGCCGCGGAACGGCTGCGCCCTACCGCACCCCGAATCGGAGTGGCACGACGATGCGGCCCGGCACGCCAACCTATACCTCTCCGAGCCGCGCGGTTCCGCAACGTCCGCCGACCGCCACTGTGCCGTCGCGAGTCGAGCAACGTTCGACGTCACCGACCGCGCCGTCCCGCATCGAGCGCAGCACACCGCAGCAACCCTATTCGTCTCCGACCCGCTCGCCGGGCTTCGACACCCAACGGGCTCCACAACGGAGCGAGACGCCGTCCGCCCCATCACGAGGCGGAAACCCTGGCTCACCGTCCGCCCCCAGCCGGAACGAACGGCCGCCGTCCTCGCCAACTTCACGTTACGAGGCGCCGCGATACGTGCCTTCCGCGCCGCCGGCCCGGTACACGGAGAACTTTCAACCCGCCTCTCCGAATCGCGGCTCATACAGGAGTTACTCGCCGGCACCCGCTGCTCCAGCACCACGCGCCAGCGCGCCCGCGTTCACACCCAGCCAGCCGCGCATGTCCGCACCGCCGGTTCGGAGTTTTGAGAGCCCGCCGTCGTCGCGGCCCAGTTTCAGCAGCTCGCCGGCGATGTCTGCACCGCCCTCGCGGGCGCCGAGCACCCCTTCGAGACCGCCGACGTCCTTCGCGCCGGCACCTAGGTCGGCGTCTCCCGGTCCCGCGCCGACACGCGGTCGGTACCAGACTCAATGAGACCGAGGACGGGCAACGGGGCAAGCGAAGCGGGGGCAACTTGAGGATCGAATTGGATCGCAATTGAACCCAGGTGCCGTGGGGCGGAGGCTGGCCGAGTCTTTTAATCGCCGGAATGTTCACTGATTCGCCCGGCCGGCTGGAGTCGATCTCCGTATCGCATACACGATGAAACATTCCCTTTCGCTTGCGCTCGCGCTTGGTTTCAGTGCTTGGGTGGCCACCGCCGCGGATCCCGCCACCAATGCGCCGGTGGTGGTTTATTCGACGGGTTTCGAGGCCGGCGAAGGTTACGATGCCAATTCTCCGTTACGCGGCCAGGCGGGCTGGCAGGCCGAAGGATCGGGCGGCAACGGTTTGGTCACCGACTTCTTCGCAGGTTGGGGCCAGCAGGCTTTTGTCGGTTACAGTGCCCCGGCCCCGAAAGACGACACGCTCAGCCTCTGGCGGCCTCTCCAGGCACCGGCGCCCGATCCAGCCCAGCCGGTGTGGAAGTTCTCGGTCTGGATGCAAATCGTCGATTCCAACAACGGCGAATACGATTTCTTCCGCTGGAGTCCGCACAACAGCGACGGCGCCCCGCTCTTCGCCCTGGAGTTCGATAACGCCTCCACCAACATCAACTACTCCCTCGACGACGGCACCGGGTTTCGCGCCACCGGCTTCACCTTCGACCCGGCGGTGATCTACCAGCTCGAAATCTGGTTCAACTTCGCCCGGAACGACTGGCAGGCGGTGATGAACGGCCAGGTGGTCGTGGACGCGCAACCCATCACCACCACCGGCGCGAAACTCGACCTCGACGACATCGGCGCCGTCTGGGCGCTCCGGTACCAAGGCTCGCCCGGCGACAACTACCTCCTCTTCGACGAATATGAAGTGACGATCGAGCCGACCGACCACCTCCCGGTCACGATCGAACCGATCGGGCTGAACGCGCAGGGCGAATTCGAGTTGTATCTGCACGGCGAACGCGGCCAACGCTTCTCGCTCGACGTGAGCGATGATCTGCGGACCTGGAATTCACTGGGCACGAACCGCCTCGACGAAGGGTACTGGCATTTCTTCGACACCACCTCGCCCGGATACCCGCAAAGTTTCTACCGCGCGCGGGAAGTCCTGCCCTGACCGGACGCGGGGCCGGCGCCTCGAAGGCGTTTGCTTCAACGCGTGCCCGGCCAGGCCACGACGGGCAGCCGCGTCTCAACTTCGATCTCCAGCAAACGGTTGTACTTCGCCAGTCGCTCGGATTGCGTGATCGAGCCGATCTTGATCTGATCGCCCGCCCAACCGACGGCTAGATCCGCGAGCCAATCGTCCTCGGTCTCGCCGCTCCGGGCGCTGAGGGTGACCCGCCAGCCGGCGGAGCGCGCGAGCCGGTAAGCTTCTGCCGCCTCGGTCAACGTTCCAATCTGATTCACTTTGAGCAGCAGTGCGTCGGCGGCTTCCGCAGCGATGGCACGGCGGATCCGCGCCGGGTTGGTGCAGAGAAAATCGTCGCCGAGCACAAGCGCCCGCCCAGCCAGGCGCGGTCGCAAGCGCGGCCAGGCATCCCAGTCGTCTTCGGCCAGCGCATCCTCGACACTCACGATCGGGAAGTCCGCCAGCCAACCGGTCACGCGCTCGATCATCGCGTCGCTGTCGAGCGCCGCCGCCTCTAAATGGTAGCGACCGGCGCGGAAAAAGTGGCTCGCCGCCACGTCCACCGCGAGGCCGACGTCGCCGTCAGGCGCGAATCCGGCGGCTTCGATCGCGGCCACGGCGTCTTCGAGCATCGCCTCCGCGCTGGCAAACGGCGGCGCCAACCCGCCTTCGTCGGCGGTCAGGGCACGCATGCCGTATTTGCGCTGCGTGAGGTCGGCGGCGCTTTGATAGACCTCGTAAGTCATCGCCAGCGCCTCGTCCACGCTGCGGGCCGAGGCGGGCACCACCAGCACATCCTGGATGGGAACCTGGCCGCCCGCGTGTTTGCCACCGCTGAACAAGTTGATCGTGAGCCGCGGCAGCGTGCGAAGCGGTTCGCCGAGCACGTCCGCGAAATGCCGATACAGCGCGACGCCGCGTTCAACCGCCACTGCGCGGCCAAAGGCGAGCGAAACGGAGAGCAGCGCGTTCGCCCCGAGCCGGGCTTTGTTGGGCGTGCCGTCCACGGCCAGCAACGTCGCGTCCAACTCCGCCTGGTCGGCGAAATCGCGGCCGGCCAAAGCCCGGTTCAGTTCTCCGTTGACGTTCGCCACCGCCCGGCGGCAACCCAGCCCGCGGTAGCGACGCGGCTCGCGGTCGCGCAGCTCAAGGGCTTCGGCGGTGCCGGTGGACGCGCCCGAAGGCACCGACGCGCCGGCCCGGGCACCTGACGTGAGTTCGCAGGCGGTCTTGATCGTGGGTCGGCCACGACTGTCGAGGATTTCGAGGGCGGTCAGTTGGCGGATGGCAGACATGCGATGAAGCGAGAGATCAGTTTGGCGATCGTGGTTGGCGGTGCGTCGGCTAGGATGAGTACAGCGTCGCGCTGAGCGGCGCGCTCCGCGGCCTCGAGGTACTCGAGCGGCGAACGTCCCGCCACGCGCGCCAGCAGACAGCCGAGCGTCTGTCGGGCGGCCCGCGGTTCGAAGTCTGGGCTTGCCGCCAACTGACCGACCTCGGCGCGGTAGGTTTGCCAAAGCGCCTGGGCCGCCTCGGCAAACGCGCCGCGCTGTGCGGACCGGTGGTTGGCTTTGCTTAGGAAGTGCGTCAGCACAAAACCCACGTCGAACGTCGGGTCGCCCCAGTGAATGACCTCGTGGTCGAGCAGCACCAGCCGCCCGCGGTGAACCAGCAGGTTCTTCGGGCTGAAATCGCCGTGGACGAGCGTCAGTGCGCAGGCGCGGGTCTCGGCGATCAAGCGCTGCAAGAAGCCCGCGGCTGCGGGAACCTGCGTCGCCGCGTAACCGAAATAAGGCTCCAGCCGCAGCGACTCGAAGAACGCGCGGTCGGCGAAAATGGGTTTCAGCTCATCCGTTCGCGTGGCGGCTTCGCGGTGAATGGCCGCCAGAAGACCCGCACACTGGCGGACCAGGCCCGCATCCAACCGGCCGGCCAGCAACGCCACCTTCCAATTCTCGTGCGGTTCCGGCACGGCGGTCATCGCGAGAAGGTGGTGCTTGGGATCCTCGAACAAGAAGCGTGGCACCGCGCCCGACGGGAGCAGGCGGCCCAGCCAGTGCAGGCCCAGCGCTTCGCGGCCGATCCGGGCGGGGCTGCTGAACCAGTCCACCGGCACGCGCAACTTCGGCAAGGCCTGCTTGAGCACACACGCCGCGCCGGATTCGCGGCCGACCCAGACGGTACGGTTCGACACGCCGCCCGCCAGCACCCGCACGGTGGGCGTTTCATCGGCGCGGAGACACCCGGAACGGCGCAGGTACGCGACCAGTGCCGGCGGCGATTTGATGTTCAGCGGGGCGGGCAAAGCGGCGGCGGCGGGCGGATTCAGCGTTCGCCTCCGCGCAGGAATTCGAGGTCCAGCGGCACCGGTACGGTTTTGCCGGAAACGGACCGGAGATTTACTCCTGCCCCGTCGGGCCCGGGCACAATGTCGGCCACGCGATCGAAGCCGACGGGGATCGGCGCCACGGCCAGGAGGTAATTCACGGTGAAGCGCCGCCGCGGATCGAGTGCCACCGAAGTGCCGAAACCGAGTTTGGTGAAGGGATTCATCCGGACCGATTCCGCGAGCCCCAAGTGGAAGTAGCTGGTGACTTCCTCCAAGCCGAGCACGTTGACGTGCCGCCCGTTCCAAGGCGGGTAATGCCGGCCACCGTTCGACAGCCAGAAGATCGTGCCGCGCAGCACCCGCGGGTCTTTGAGCGCGAACCACACGTAGTGTTCGCGCGGGAACGTGGCCGCCGTCCACGCGAACGGCAGGTCCGGCTGGCTCAGGATCATCGCAATATCCTCGAAGCCGCGCCGGGCGGGAAAGCGCGCGAGGTCCGTGTCCTTGCCGACGAGGGTCGGCACGCGCTCGAGGGTATCGAAGGTTGCCCCCGGCTGGAGCCACGAATAGCCGCGGTTCTCCGGCCGCTCGGTGGGTTCGATGAAAACCTGGCCGTGCGCGAACGCGCTGGTGGTCACGACGCCGCTGCCCGGCCGGTCGGGGAAGCGCAACATCGCGTGGTGGCCGAAGCACATCGGCCCGCTCATGCCGGAAAGCGTGTGCCGGCAATAGACCACGTTCTGTCCGTCGCGGAGTTCGATCCACTTGTCCACCCGCCCGCGGCGAATGCGCGTGGGCAGGCTGAGGTGCAGCGACGCGGCGCCGCCCCCGCCACCGAGCGCTTCGAGGTGCCAGCGACCGTTGGCCGTCTCGCCGTGGACGGGGTGGCGCTCGCCGCGGAACGGGGTCGCGTTCCCCCCGAACGGCAGGCAGAAAAAGTCGCCGCGTAGCACGCGCAAGATCGGCGGCAGCTTGCGGCTCTCTGGTTCTTCGACCCACGGCGCGATCGCGAAAGGTTGGATGCGTCGCCAGCGCCGATCGAACGTGACCGGAGCCAGTTGCCCGCCCAGTTCCGTGACCCAAGCCTCCACGTCGGAGGAACGCAGCATCCAGGAAGCCTGGCCGCCGATGGTTCGCATTTTAGCCTGCATAATTTGGATGGCGCGATCCTACGACGCCCACGCTGCCATGCAAGCCGAGTCGGATGCTCGGAACGAAGCCGAATTGCGCCAAAAGTTTTGTTACCCGGGAGGGGGGATAAAGGCAGGGGAAATGATTCGTTGCGCCAGAAGTGACTGTTACCGTGGCGGAATGGACAAAACCATGAGTCAGACGACCCGGAACGA
>JAKANS010000036.1 GCA_021823625.1 bacterium
CCCGCCGCACCGCGATAAGCCGCAGCGTTTCCAATGATTGATGATCGAGTTTCCGTCCGTCCTGCTTCGCCAGGCCCAACCCTAACACTTCCCATTCGTGTAGTCTATCCTAAAGACTTGTCAGTACATTCGTGTCGAGATGAATCATTGACCGCTGCGCCTGCCGTCCGTCAGCCGCTCGGCGCGCACTTCGCGGAGATAGTCTTCAGCCTGGTTGGCTGTGAGTCGCGGCTGGGACTGTAGCCGGTGGAGCGCCTCGCGCGCCGCCATTTGTTCCGACGCGGGCGATTTCGGAAGCGTGCGTAGCGGCTCCAATCGCACCGTGCAATCGCCCTCGTGGATGGCGATTTGCTCCCCGCTAATCGCTCGCCGCAACCAACGGCCAAGGTCCTGGCTGGCCTCTTGCACGGTCAAAGTTTTCATGGTGTCAGAATACTTCATCGCTCCTGCGCAACAAGCCCGCAAATGCGGCCGACGGTTGTGCGCCGCAGCCAAGCCGCTGAGGGCCGATGACAGGCGCCTGGCTGCATTTCCTCGCCGCCAACCGCAGCGTGCCAGTGCCGCTGGTTGGCGTGGGCGAGTTGGCTGCCGCCAGTTAAGTCACAGGGGCGCTGAGCACGAATGGCCCTGCACATTCGGTTCGGGCGCGTCTTCGTAGTCGCGGTTGAACTGCGACGGAAAGACCGGGTAGCGCCCGTCATCCGCGTTTTCCCGCAGCGACAAGCCGGACCAGTTCCTCCACCGTCGCGGGCAACAGCAAGTGCTCCTGGCTGGGGTCCGCGACCTTCTGCTCTTTCGGCACGAAAAACTTGCCAGCCAGCGCGATTTCTTCCGCCAGCGAACCGAGGCCGTCCGGCTCCTCCTTGGCCGTGTTAGACAGCGCAGGCGAATTTGCCCTGAAGCACCACCGCTACCAAAGGACTTTCCAAACGCTCGATTCGGGAGTGAAGGCTACAACTTTCCCGTTGATGGGCGAAAGCAGTGCGTCAACTCGTTTTTGAGACAACTTCAGCGCCGTCGCGAGAGCTTTGGTTGTGGGCCAATACGTTCGAGACCCGGAAAGACGTTTGAGTTCGAGTATTTTCAGCACTGCCCGCCGCTGGCCGTCGCTCAGCCGTGTTGCTTGCATCATCAAGGACACAAGGCCGCGAACGGACAAAGTCACGGCGAAGTCGAAAATTCGAAGGTTGTGCAGAAGAAGGGCAACGCTCACTGTGCGAACGGCATCAGTGGCAATCTCTTTCGCTGTCTTCGACAGGCTGATGTAGTCAGCGGTGCGTCAAAATCGATCTGGAAAGCGTTCGGCATTTGTCACCTCACGTTAAGAGCCAATCCCAATTGCGGCACAGACGGGACGAACCGGCGTCCGGCGTTGGCCGGATCGCGAAAGGGCAAGTTGCCCCTCCCGACGGTGCTGCGCTCCCCCTCCACCCGGTCCGATCCCAGCGCCGCTGGCGACGGGCAGAGCACCAGCGCGCGCGACGCCTCCAGCCCGTGCTCGATGGCCAGGCCGTCAACCCTCACCCGACCTCCGGCCACCCTCTCCCGTCCGACGGGCGAGGGACCTTCCGCCGACTGGATCACCCATTCATCGAACCACACGCGCAGCCCCGCCGCCCGCAGCCGTTCCGCCAGCCGCCGCACCCGTGGCTTGTCCGCCTGGTTGTGGCTCAGAAAGACATCGTATTGGAAGTCCGTACTCATGGTGTCTCAGCTTACATCAACTCGCGAAACTGGTCGGGCGTCAGGCCGGCATCCCTGGCGATGGAAGCCATCGTGAAGGCGTTGATGGAATGGTGGCGAGGGATGGTCAGGCGCACGCGCCCGTTGGACATCACCGTGTGTTTGCCTTCGTGGGCCACGTGAAACCCGAGTTTGGTGAAGACCCGGATTGCGGTCGCATGGCTGATGCCGGGCAACTTGGGCATGGCTCAGATGGCGACAATGTCCTCCTCGACCTTCGACACCCCGGATTCCCCGGCCTCCACTTGCAGCCATTCGCGGATCGCTGCCTTGATGTTCTCGATGGCTTCTTCCCGCGTGGCACCTTGGGAATGGCAACCGGGAAGCGCGGGGCAACTGACCGACCATCCTTCGTCGGACTCGATCAGGCGAACTCGGTATTGCATGACTCTTTATGGCCGAATTCAGGCGAAGCTGCAATCGCGCTTTCGCAGCCGCTGGCACCCGGCGTCGGACGCAACGCGCAGGAGGAAGCTGCCCCTCTGGGGCTCGCGACCGCCGCAGCGACGGCGGTGCTGGCAGAAGAGCAGGATTTCCTGCAGCGGACGATTCGCGAGATCGGCCACCGCAACCGCTTCAAGCGAGCAGGTTCCTGACCACGTGGCCGTGCACGTCGGTGAGGCGGAAATGCCGGCCTTGATGAAAAAAGGTCAGCCGCTCGTGATCGAGGCCGAGGCAATGCAGGATCGTGGCCTGCAGGTCATACACGTGCACCGGGTCCTCCACGATGTTGAACCCGAGCTCGTCGGTGGCCCCATAAGTGAGACCGCCCTTGATGCCGCCGCCGGCCAGCCACATCGTGTACGCGGTCGGATGGTGGTCCCGCCCCAGGCTGCGTCCCAACGCCGCGTTGGTCTCGACCATCGGCGTGCGGCCGAACTCGCCGCCCCAAATTACCAGTGTCTCGTCCAGGAGTCCGCGTTGCTTGAGGTCCTTGACCAGTGCCGCCGCCGCCTGGTCTGTCGCGCCGCAGTTCGTTTTCAGATTGCCCGACACGTCGGAGTGGGCGTCCCAGCCTTCGTGGTAAATGTTCACGAACCGCACGCCCCGCTCGACCATCCGGCGCGCGAGCAGGCAGGCGCGGGCGAACGAGGGTTTGGCCGGGTCGCAGCCGTAGAGTTCCAGCGTTTCCTTGCTTTCGCTCTTCAAATTCATCAGCTCGGGCGCCGAGGACTGGAGCCGGTAAGCCATTTCGTATGCCGCGATCCGCGTGACGATCTCGGGATCGCCCGCGGTTTCGAGCCGGCGTTGGTTGAGTTCGCGGATCAGGTCGAGCGAATCGCGCTGGAGGCGGGCGTCGATGCCTTTCGGGCTGCTGACATCGAGGATGGGATCGCCGGTGTTTCGGAAGCGCACGCCCGCGTAGTAGGTGGGCAGGAAACCGCTGGACCAGTTCGCCGCCCCGCCGCTGATGCCGCTGCCGGTGGACATCACCACAAACGCTGGCAGGTCGCTGGTTTCGCAGCCCAGTCCATAGACGACCCAGGAACCCATGCTCGGCCGGCCGGGTTGGGAGAAGCCGGTGTTGAACAAAATCTGCGCCGGCGCGTGGTTGAACTGGTCGGTGTGGCACGAGCGCACGAGGCAGATGTCGTCCACGATGTCTGCCAGGTGCGGGAGCATTTCGGACAATTCGGCGCCGCAGCCGCCGTGTTTGGCGAACTTGAACCGCGGCCCGAGCACCCCCGCGTCCGACCGGATGAAGGCGTACCGTTGATCGCCAATGACCGACGGCGGCAGCGGCTTGCCTTCCATCTCCGCGAGTTTCGGCTTGTAGTCGAACAAATCCAACTGGCTCGGCGCGCCCGCCATGAACAGGTGGATCACCCGCTTGGCCTTCGCGGGAAAATGCGGCGGTCGCGGCGCGAGCGGATTCGCCGCCACCGCGTCGCCGGCGGCCATCGCGCGCGGCACGACCAACGCATCCGTCAGCAGCGAGGCCAGGGCGATCTTGCCCAAGCCCACGCCGCAATCGCGCAGAAACCAGCGCCGCGTAATCGCGCGCGCCGATTCGGCTTGGAAGTCTTGAAACCAGTTCATGGGGTCATGCCTTTCGTGGCCGATGGGCCTCGTCAGTCTTTCGTGATCGCCTCGTCCAGGTTCAGCACCACGCGCGCCACGGCCGTCCAGGCCGCTCGTTTGGCGGGGTCACCGTCACCCGAACCAGCAACGTCTTTCGCAGGCAGTTCACCCGTCGCGAACCGCGCGCGCTGGGCATTGAAGAACGCGAGCAAGGCGGTCTCTTCCTCGGCTGCCGGCGGCCGGGTCAGGCACCGCCGGAGGATGAATCGGGCGCGGTCCGCCTCCGTGCCGGTGAGGGTCGCCGCCTCGCGACCCAAGGCCTGTGCGGCCTCCTGGAAAACGTCGTCGTTGAGAAGGGTGAGCGATTGCAGCGGTGAGTTGGAGACCTCGCGACGGGCGACGCAGGCCTCGCCGGTCGGGGCGTCGAAGCAATTGAACATCGCGTACGGGGCGGTGCGTTTGGCGAAGGTGTACAGGCCGCGCCGGTAGCGATCCTCGCCGGTGCTGACCTTCCACTCGAGCGGACCGTAGGCGCCTTCCTGGGTCACGCTCGCGGGCTGCGGCGGAAACACGCTCGGCCCGCCGATTTTCGACGACAGCAGGCCCGCCTCGGCCAGCGTCGCGTCGCGGATCAATTCCGCCTCGAGGCGTTGCCGTGGCCCGCGGGCGAATAGGAGGTTCTCGGGATCTTTCTCCAAAAGTCCCGGCGTGACCCGCGAATCCTGTCGGTAGGTCGCACTGGTTACGATCAGCCGGTGCAAGCGCTTGAGCGACCAGCCGTCCTGCATGAACTCCACCGCGAGCCAGTCCAGCAGTTCCGGGTGGGTGGGCGGCTCGCCTTGATAACCAAAGTCACCCAGCGTCGCGACGATGCCGCGACCGAAGAACGCCGCCCATTGGCGGTTCACCGTGACGCGCGCCGTAAGCGGATTCGTCGGCGACACGAGCCAGCGCGCGAAGCTCAGCCGGTCGCGCGGCACGCCCGCGGGCAGGTCCGGCAACACGGCCGGCACGCCCGGCGTCACGCGTTCGGCGGGTTGCAGGAACTGGCCCCGGTGATGCACAAACGTCGCCCGCGGATGCTCCGCCGGGCGTTCCTGCATGACCAGCGCTGTGGCGTACGCCGGCTTTTCGCGGCGCAGCTTCTCGATCGGTGCGCGCGCCTTGGCGAGTTCGGGCGCGACGGTGACGAAGTAGCGCAACAGCCGGTCGCGGTCCGCCGCGCTGAGTTGATCCTCGTCGCGCGCGACCAGCGCGAGCAAATCGTCTGGCAACGCGCTCGCCTCGGCGGGGCGCGCATCGGTCGTCACCGCGATGCGGAACCGCCCCAGACCGGCGGCGTGGTAGCGCTCGAACAGCATCCGCAGGCCGAGTTCGCGCGCGTCGGCGAGCGGTTCGGCCAGGTTGAACACCGCCGTGTTGCGCCGTCCCTGGCCACCGTCGATCGACCAGCCGGATTGCGGGTCGGCGTCGATCATGTTGGCGGCCTCCCGGCCATTCATCGCGAAACTGGCCGAAGCGCGGGCGAGCTTCACCGGTTTGCCCCCCGCCGTGACGCTGAACGTGGACAGGAAAAAGTCGCCCAGCGGGCCTTCGTAATAGACCCGGCCAGGGCCGTGCGCGGGCAGGCGGCCGTCGGGCAATACCTCCAGCCGGATCGCCGTGATGCCGGTCAAATCCGTGCGGAACCCCAGCTCATAAGTGTCGCTCTTCGTCTGGTCGCTGCTGACGAAAACCGAATCGTCGTCCTGGATTGTCAGCACGGGCACCTGACTGCGCGCGGCAACCGGCCGGAGGGTTGTCCAGCGCACGAAGCGATCGCGTTCCGTAGCCAGCCAGGCCGCGAACCGCTGGTCGCGGTGCTCGCGGCGGCGCACAGCAAGCGGGCGCGGATCGGGAATCTCCTCCGCCACCAGCAAGCGGAAACAGCCCAGCGTGTGCCGGCCGCCGTGTTGCTGGCTCAAGCGCACGGTCAGCCGCGTGCCGGAGGCGAAACTCACCGGTTTCTCAAAGGTGAACGTCGCGGCGCGGTTCACATTCCAGTTGTCCTTGCCGGCGATGGCCCAACCGGTGTCAGCCTTGCCATCGAAGGCGTTTGCCACCGGAAAACCGTCTTGCGAGAAGTCGGCCTCGGCACTCGCGATCTTAAGCCGCACCGGTTCGGCGGAACCGTCCCGCGGCGCCGCGCTCAACTCGATTTCGCTGAGCACGAAGTTGCCATTCCCGGAGCGGCCGGGCCCGGACTTGAGCAGGCTCGCGTCCGCCAGTGCTTCGAGTTTCACCCGCGACACGTTGGTCAACGCCGTTTCCAACGTCAGCGTGTAGGTGTCCTTGTCCGCCTCGGTGCCGCAAACCAAAAACGAGCCGTCGTCGCGGCGCGTAGCCGTGGCGCCACTGGCGGCGGTGAACGTGGCCGAGGGGATGTCCCAGCGCCAATGCACTTCGGGCGGAAACTGGTTCACCAAGTCCGCCTCCAGGGCGGCGATGCGTTCCTCGGCGGCGCGCTGCTTGGCGGCGATCTCGGCCGACGGCACGTCCATCGTCGGCTCGTCCGCGTTGTCGAAGAACGCCATCAGCCGGTAGTAATCGCGCTGGCTGATCGGGTCGAATTTGTGCGGGTGACACTGGGCGCAACCCACCGTCAGCCCGAGCCAGGCGGTGCCGGTGGTGTTCACGCGGTCCACCACCGAGTAAAAGCGGTACTCGAGCGGGTCGATGCCGCCCTCTTCGTTGAGCATGGTGTTGCGGTGAAAGCCGGTGGCGATGCGCTGCTCGGGCGTGGCGTTCGGCAGCATGTCGCCTGCAAGCTGTTCGACCGTGAACTGGTCGAACGGCAGGTCCGCGTTCAAGGCGTTGATCACCCAGTCCCGCCACGGCCACGCCGAGCGCGGACGGTCTTTCTCGTAACCGTTGGTGTCCGCGTAGCGGGCCAGGTCCAGCCAGCGCCGCGCCCAGCGTTCGCCGTAATGCGGCGACGCCAGCAAGCGGTCCACGACTCGCTTGTAGGCGTCGGGCGACGAATCGCGCGCAAATGCGTCGGCCTCTTCCGGCGTCGGCGGCAGGCCGATGAGGTCGAGCGACACGCGCCGCAGCAGCGTGTAGCGGTCCGCGGGCGGCGACGGCGACAAGCCTTCGCGCTCCAGGCGCGCCAGCACGAAGGTGTCGATCGGGTTCTTGACCCAGCCGGTCTGGCGGACGGCGGGCAGCGGCGCCTGGCGCGGTGGTTGAAACGCCCAGTGCGGCTCGTACTTGGCGCCGGCTGTGACCCACCGCTTCAGAATGTTGCGCTGCTCCTCCGTCAACGGCCGCTTGGCCGCGGGGGGCGGCATCAGGTCGTCCTCGTCCGGGGTGAAGATCCGGCGGACCAGTTCGCTTGCTTGCGGGTCACCGGGCTTGATCGCCACCTTGCCCGACTTCGCCGGTTGGAGTGCGCCTTCAGGCGTGTCGAGACGGAGGCCAGATTTGCGGGTTTCCTCGTCAGGGCCGTGGCACTTGAAACAATGCTCGGCGAGGACCGGCCGGACCTCGCGCGCGAAACTCGGCGCGTCCGCACCGGCCGCGTGCAGAAATGCTCCGGCGGCGACCGCCCAGCCCAGCCAGCCGGCGGCCCACCCCGGCAGCGAGGGCTGTTGCCGGCTCAGTTGTGGAGTCAAATGAATGATGTCGGTAAGCTTAGCTTGGATGCCGGGGCGGTCAACCCTGGGGCCGGTGCGGAGACGCTGGCGGGGCTGTTGCGGCGCGGAGCGCGGCGGCGGCAGGTCAGGCTTCGCCGCCGGCCGGGGTGCGGGCTTCGAGGAAAGTCTTCAGCCGCGCCGCGGTTTCGCCGCCGAAGCCGGGCACCGCGGCCAGTTCCTCCAAGGTCGCGCGCCGCAGGCGATGCACCGAGCCGAAGCGTTTCAAGAGCGCCGCCTTGCGCGCCTCGCCGATGCCGGGGAACTCGTCCAGCAGGCTCTCGCTGATTTTGCGCAGGCGCAGTTGGGCGTTGTAGCTGTTGGCCACGCGATGCGATTCGTCGCGGACGCGCTGGAGCAGCTTCACCGCGGGGTGGTCCAGGCCCAGCCGCAACGGCTCGCTCGCGCCGGGCCGGTAGATTTCCTCGAATTCCTTGGCCAGTCCGATGACCGGAATCCGGTCCAGGCCCAGCTTGGCGAGTTCGGCGCAGGCGGCGCCCAGTTGGCCTTTGCCGCCGTCGATCAGGATCAAGTCCGGCAGACGCGGCTGGGCGGGCGGTTTCGGCACCCACGGCGCGGCTAACTCCGGGCTGGCCTCGCCCTCTCCGGCTTGCAGGTCGTCACTGGAAACCTTCGGGCGGGTGGCGACACCGGCGGCGGCGGCATCCTGATCGGCGCGCGGCCGGCGCTTTTGGAAGGCGGCGCTGACGTCGTCCACCGCCCGCTGCAAATCCGCCGGGCTGGCCTGGCCGCCTGCCTCATCGCGGCCGGGCGGAGTGCTCGGCGGCGGCGTGTGCTCCGCGCATTCCTTGAGGAGTCGCGCGTATCGACGGCGGATGGTTTCGGCCATGCAGGCAAAGTCGTCCTGGCCTTCGACACCTTTGATGCGGAACCGCCGGTAGTTCGACCGGTCCGGCCGCCCGCGCCAGAAACTGACCATCGACGCCACTTTGAACGTGCCGCTGATGTTCGAGATGTCGAAGCCCTCGATGCGATCCGGCTCGCGCGGCAGGCCGAGCACGCGTCCGAGCGCGCGCAATTCGGCGTCGGGATTGATCGACACCGGCAGCTTGTACGGGATGCGCTCGAATTTCTCCGTCTTCTGGGTCGTGCGGCGCAGATCGTCCAGCAAATCGCGCAACTTGGCGGCCTGCTCGAATTCCAGCGCGGCGGCGGCCTTTTTCATCGCGGCCTCGAGTTCGCGCGCCATTTCCTCGCACTGGCCGTCGAGGAAATCGCACGCCGCCGTCACCTGCATCCGGTATTGCTCCGGCGTCACGTTGCCGATGCACGGTGCGGTGCAGACCTTCAGGTGCGCGTACAGGCAATGGCGGTAATCGGCCTCGCCCGGCGTGAGCGCGCGGCAACCGCGCAGGTTGAACCGGTGCCGCACCAGCGCCAGGGTGCGCCGCGCCGCGCCGCCGCTGGCAAACGGGCCGAAGTACCGCGCGCCGTCGTCGGTCTGCAGCCGCGTGAGCGTGAAGCGCGGGATGGGGTCGTTCAGGTTGATTTTGACGAGCAGGAACCGCTTGTCGTCGCGGAAGCTGATGTTGTAGCGCGGCCGGAATTCCTTGATGAGCTTGCCTTCGAGCAACACGGCTTCGGGCTCGCTTTTCACCACGTGCACATCGAAGTCGTGAATCGCATCGACCAGCGCGTTGAACTTGAGGTCCCAACCCTGCCGGCGCGAGGACTGGAAATACTGGCTGACCCGGCGGCGCAGGTCGCGCGCCTTGCCGACGTAGATGACCGTGCCGAAGCGGTCCTTCATCAGGTACACGCCGGGGCGATGCGAGACCTGGCTGAGCTTGTTGCGAATGTGGTCGGTGACAGGCACGGCAGACAACCCGGCCAAAGCACCGCGTCGCCGCGAGGCAACGCGACGCCGGCCGGCTAGGGCAGGATCGGGTGAGTGGCGCCCAGGCCTGGCCCGTAAACGACGGCGTTGAGGAAAACGCGGGTGGTGCCGCGCGCCGCCGAGCGGAACGTGGGCGGGGTGGCGAACAGAATAATCTGGCCGCGGCCGAGACGCTCGCGGGTGACGTAAGCGGTGTTCGACAGCCGGTGTGTGGCCTCGGGCCAGAGCAGGCCGCTCATGCGCAAAACCATCTCGGTACCGGGCGGCAAGGCTGACCACCCGACGCGCGGCGGCTCGGGCTTGTCCTTTTTGTCGCCGCCATTCCGATCGTCCTGGTCCGCGGCGTCTGACTTGGCGGCGGGATTTGCGCCGGCCTGGTCCGGCGCCGCCGGCGCGACCGACTTTTGCGAAGGCGACAGGAAGCCATAACGGATCGGCGCTTCCACGCCGTCAGCGGCCATGAGGATGCTGTTGCGGTTGGCGAGCACCGGCAGCGGTTCGGCACAGCCGAACGCGAGCCAACTGTTCGTGTCCACGCGGGCCGCGAGCAGAGCGCCTCGCGGCATGAACAAGGCCTGCCAGGCATCGCGTTTCTTCAGCTCCTTTTCGTCGGGCCGCCCGCCGGCCACCGCCTGCCAGGGATAGGCCAGCCTGGTCGGCGGCTCGTTCGCCCAGAGTGCTTCGGCGGGAACGGTGTTCGAGCTGCGGCCCAGCCATTCGCGGAAGACCGTGAGCTCGTAGTCATCGAGTTTGCCCAGCACGTCCGGCAGCCGACGCGCCTGGCTGAACTTGGCCGATTCGGCTACGAACCGGTTCACCGAGCTGCCGATGGCGATGAGCGTGCCGCCGTTGCGCACCCAATCCTTGAGCGCATCGAGCGAGACGTTGTTGGAGCCGCCCCAAGCGTTGGGGAAGACCAGCACGTTGTAGCGGGCGAGGTCCAACGATGCGTTGTCTTCGAGGTTCGCGTGGCGGGTGCCCAGACGCTGGTCGAGCGTTTGCCACAGCGAGCCGTAATCGGTGAAGTCGAACCGCCCGCGGCCAAACAAGCCAATGCGCGGCGGCGTGAGCAGCCCGAAATGCTCACCGCCCAAGTCGGCAGAGTCGGCCGGGCCAAGACCGCTGCGCACCGCCACCGCGGAAAGGCCCAATTCGCTGGCGGTTTGTTCCACCGCGGCGCGCAGGTCGCCGGTGAAGATCTGGTTGTCCAAAATAGTGACGACCACCGAGCCGCGCGCGAAGTCGCGTCCGTCGAGCTGAGTGGCCTCGTCCGCCACGCGCACCTGCACGCCGCGCTCCATCAACCGGGCGGCCGCTGTCACACTCAGATCGTCCGCGCCATCGAAGACGTAGGCCACCGCGGCTTCGCTCGCCCCGGCGATGCCGCCCGCGGGCGGGTCGCCGGGCCTGTACGGCTCGGCGTCGGCCGGCAGTTCGCTGGGCAAGGTCAGCGCCTCCAGGTCGAAGAACATCGTCAGGTTCCAGGCGGTGGTGTCGTAAAGCTTGGAATCGCCGCGGCGGAGAATTTCCCGGCGTTCTTCGTCGAGCGCCTTGGCCGACAGGCGCGGATCGAACTCGAGCGCGGCGGCGACCAGGTGGGCCAGCGGTTGGCGGTTGGGGATGAGCACCGTGCCGGCCGGCACGGACACGTTCGTGAGCGTCTGGCCGAGCTGGTTCGTGGCCAGTGGCGCGGTGAAGGCACGGGCCGTTCGGTACATCTCGAAGCCGTGCCGCTGCGCGAGTTCCGCGAAGTCATGCCAGCGGGAGCGGTTCGCGCTGGGCAGAATGGCGAAGGTGCGATTGGCGTAACGGCCGGCGGGATCGAGCGCTTCCTTGGCGGTGTCGCGCTGGTACTGGAGCAGGCGTTTGGCGTTGGCCTGCGCGGTCCGCAGGTTCGCCATCGAACCGATGACCTGGTATTCGACCGACTGCCCGTAAGTCATGATCCGGCCTTCGGCCCGGCGCACACCATCTTCGGCCACGCGCGCCTGCTCGTACAAAATGCCGACCGCTCTGCGCAACGCGACGTACGAGTCCGAGTAGCCGGGGAACCAGCCTTCGTTCCACTCGCCGGTGTAGTACGTCAGATGCTGGCGGTCGAAGGCCTGGGCCTGGTCGCGGCTGAAAATCTCGCTCAGCGCGGCGTGCTCGGAGGGGAAGTTGGGGTTGATCGGTTCGCGGGGCGGCGCGAACAGGTGGGTGTCCTGCGCGCCCATGCCATGTGCGTCCACGAAAACGGCCGGATGCCAGCGGGCGACTTCACGCAGCCGGCCGCGGGTCTCCGGATGCACCGCCCAGAGCGCGTCGCGGTTGAGATCGATGAGATAATGATTGCCGCGCCCGTACGGCCAGTAGCCGTCGTGGACGAGCGACTGGTCATCCACGTCGGGCTGAGCGCCGCGGTGTTCGGCGATCATTTTCACGAAGCGATCGCGGCCGTCCGGATTCATCAGCGGATCGATGACGATCACCAGGTCTTCGCGGAGCTTCGCGGTTTCGGGATCGGTGCCGGCGATCAGGTGATACAGCACGGCCAGCGCGGCGTCCGAGCCTTCGGTTTCGTCGCCGTGAATCGTGTAACCGAGCCAGACCACCGGCGGCAGCGACTGGATGAGCTGCGCGGCCTCGGCGTCGGTCGTCTTCCGCGGGTCGGCGAGCCGGGCGAGGTTGGTCTGGATTTCGGCCTGGCGTGCCAGGTTTTGCGGTGCGGTGACCACGACGTAATGCAGCGCGCGGCCTTCGTAAGTGCGGGCATATTCGACCAGTCGGCTCCGGTCCGGCGCGGCGGCGGTCCAGGCCTGCAGGCAGCGCTCGATTTCGGCGGCGGTGGTCGCGCGCTGGCCAAGCTTGAATCCCAGCACGCGCTCCGGCGTGGGCACCGCGGGATCGGTGACGGCACCAGGAAAGTAGTCGGGCGGCGGCACCAAACCGGGCAGCTCCGTGGGTGGCAGGGCGGCTCCCGTGGAAACTGCGGACAAACCGACGAGGCACGCGGTGGCGATGACCGTGACGAAGCGGAGGTGAAGGGTACGCATGATTCGCTTCAATGTGATCGCAGCGTAGTGGGGGCACGCGGCGGACACAAGCGACGAAGCGGAGGGGAGCGAACCGCGCGCAGTTCGGGTCCGAGCACTCACTGACAGGCGCCGTTACTCGGCCGTCCCGTGAACACCAATTCGAAAAGGCTTCGCTCCGTGGGACTCGCTTCCTGTTGCCCTCGCTGAGAGGTGGTTCGAGGAACCCTGGCCGCCGACTTCGGCGGGGAGCTCGGTGGTGCTGATCCGCAGTGCAGCGGCGGAACCGGCAAAGCGGACCGATAACGAGCACGCGCTAACGATGCGTAACGTCAGCCTTGACCCACGGCGGTTAAGCCGTTGGCTCCATGGCATTATTGGCCAGTTTCCGTTTTCACTTAGCGCCGCGCGTAGCTCTGCAAATCCTCGGCAGTGATTTGATCGCCGGGAACCAGCTTGTAATGCTTTTCTTCGACGATCTTCACCATGCCGTCATCGATAGCAAGTTCGAACAAGGCAATGAGATCGGTCGAAATGAATTGCGCCGAGATTGCGCGACACTCGAGGTAAGGAAACTTCTCCTGGCAGCAGGCGATGTCCTGTTTGGTCTGCACAACCGACAGATGGTCGGCTCCTCCCTTTGCCTGCACGGGGAGAACGAATTGGGCGCCCCGCTTGTCGATCCCGACGTAGATCTCATCGATTTCGACCTGCCCAAGATCTTGCACCGTAGTCCGAAGGTGATTCTGCAAAGAGTATGTGGCCTGCCCAAGGAAGACATCGAGCAGGCGATTGTATCGGACCTTCGCCAACAGCGCCTGCTCGTCCGAAAGGGCGTAGGACGAGACGATCTCGGGTGTGGCGTCGGGCACTTTGATTGCTGCCAGTTGGTCGTTGGGGACAATCCGGTTCTCGGTCACTAACCGAAAGCAGTAAAGGGCGCGTCCGCGACCTTCAATGATCCATTCCACAGTCGTCCCACAGAAAACGCATGAAAACCATCGAAAATCAGAGCTTTCTGACAACTCCGGACGCTATGGGACGGAGTGTGCCGGTTAAAACGCCAGCCCCTTTTCAAATCGCCAATGAAATCAGTGGTTTTGAGCATGTTTCCTGTGGGACGGCACTGGATCCATTCCTTTCCTTTAGGCTGCGTCTCTAGTATGCGCCGGGGAAGCGCGGTGCGGTAGCGAATGGAGTAGATCACATCGCCTAGGTTCTTTGGCAGTGCGATGCGAAGCGACTCGGCAGCTCGCACCAAGTCCTCGCGCTCGAACGTCAGTTCTTCGTCCCCCTTGGTGTACTTCGAGAAGAATATCCTCTCGATGATCGCCGCATAGCGGTTTGTCTTGGTGGTTGCCATTTTGCTAGTGCCTCTGCGCCGCGAGGCGCACTTCCTCAATCTCTTGTTGTTTTCGCTTGTGCAATCCGTTCTTTCTGTCCCGCTTCTTGATCGGGACCTCCACGTCCCAAAACTCGGCGGCTTCTATCATATCCATGGCGAGTAGGCTTGGACTGCCAAGATTAAGCTTCCTCTGTGGACGCTGAGGCTTCACGCCAAGAGCGCCCATGACAGACGAAGCAACGGTGCGAGCGAGGGGTGGCGGAACGGAGTTCCCAATCTGCCTTGCTCCATGCCACTTGGTCACGTGAAAGCGGAACCAGTCAGGATAGCCATGCAAACGCGCCATTTCGCGAACGGAAACGCAGCGATCATACTTGTAGTGAATAGGGCGCGGACTAGTAAACGCGCCCCGTGCAGAATCGGTTCCGGCCCGGAGTGTATTGCTCTGCCCGTCAGGAGCGAGCTTGAAGAACCGTGAAATCGGTTCCACTTCGCCGTGCTTGGTCTCGTGAAAGCGACGGCGGGAAATGTCGGTGTGGGCCGTACGCATGCTCGACGTGAGAAGCGTCCCGTCCCACTTTCGGGGGTAGCCGAAATGCCAACAGTCTTCTGTCATGCAGTGCATTTCTCGGGCGTAATCGGATTGCGGGATCCAATTCTGCACCCGTACCGAATCGACGGTCATTAGTTCCTCGAAAAGCTCGTTGTCCGGGAGATCTTCAAGCGCGTCGCGGCAGGTGGGCACGGGCTGAACCGAGGTGCAGAATAGATCGGGCTCGCTGTCGGTCAGTACTGCCGGGCATTCCGGCAGAGGAAGTCCCGCTTTGGCTCCTAGCAGGAAGAGACGTTCCCGATGCTGAGGCACGCCGTAGTTCTTCGCATTGAGAACACGCCACGGTTGAGTGACAGCGTATCCGCGCTCTTTGAATTCCGAGATCAACAAACGCAAGAACTTGCGGTGCTTTCCAACCGTAAGGCCCTTCACGTTTTCGAACACGAAGTACTTCGCGTCAAGGTCTAGGACAAGCCGCACGAATTGTCTAACGAGCTGATTCCTCGGGTCATCGAGCATCCGTTGTCCGATGAGCGAGAAACCTTGGCATGGGGCACCGCCGCAGACCACATCCACCGAGTCTATTCCATTTGTCTCGTTGGAGCGTTGCAGGATGGAACGTGCGTCGAGACCGACAACCGACTTCGCTAGCGTTGCAGTACTTGGGAAGTTGAAATGGTGAACTGCCGCATGAATGGGATCCAACTCAACGGCCGCAATAACGTCGAATCCCGCCTGCTCGAAACCCAACGACATTCCTCCGGCGCCCGCAAAAAGGTCAACGGCTGTAGGTCTGCTACTCATTGGCACTCAAGAAACTGTCAATCCGCTCGCGAAGCCAGTCAGGCTTCTTCAACTGGCATTGCCAAACTACCAGAACGCCCCAACCTTGTCGCGTCAGTTTGCTCCGCTGCATCTTGTCGCGTCGCTTGTTCGCCTCGATTTTCGGCTGCCAATACCTCTGTCTAGATTTCGGAAGGCGACCGTAGCGGCATCGGTGGCCATGCCAGAAGCATCCGTGAACGAAAATTACTTTCCGGCGGGAGGGGAAGACCAAGTCCGGCTTACCAGGGAGATCGGGGCGATGAAGGCCGTACCGATACCCCATTCCATGGACTAACCGGCGGACGCCCATCTCGGCGCAAGTGTCCTTAGTGCCGACGCTGGACATTATCTTGGAGCGAACTGTTCGGGTTACTCTGTCCAATTTCTACCTCCAGCCAAAGTGTTAATAGCCGACAAGGTGCACACGAGACCGTGCACACACGCGTGCACCGCTTGTCTGCCGAAGTATCTCGGCTAGCATGGTTTAATGAAGCCAGACCGGCGAATCGTGATCAAGGGTTTTCGCCGCGCGAGGAACTCGAAGGTGAGCCTGACCCCGGGCGTTCTTTGGGCACCCGCCAGTATTTCGAGGGCAAGGCAGGTGATCTCTGCGGGCCAGGCCCGGTTCCTGGCTTGTTCCCGCAACTCTGCCGTGGGGCTTCGCAGGCTTCCGGGGCCAGAACACGAAAAACCCCGCCGGGACACGGCGGGGTTGGATCGGCAAATGAAATTGCAGGGGCCTAGCGCTTGCTGAACTGGAACCGCTTGCGGGCGCCGGGTTGGCCGTACTTCTTGCGCTCGCGCACGCGGGAATCGCGCGTGAGCAGGCCCTCGGCCTTGAGCGCCGGCCGGTAATTCAGGTCCACGCGGAGCAGGGCGCGGGCGATGCCCAGGCGCACGGCGCCAGCCTGGCCGTTCGGGCCGCCGCCGTTGACGTTCACGCGCGCGTCGAACTTGGCCGCGGTGTCCGTGACCTTCAACGCGTGCGTGGCCCACATCCGCTGGGTGTCCACGAGGAAATAACCCTCGATCGGGCGGCCGTTGATCGTGATCTTGCCCGCGCCAGGCGCGAGACGGACGCGCGCCACCGCGCATTTGCGGCGGCCAGTGCCAAGGTATTCGGTGACTTGTGACATGGGGTGAATCAGGCAGGAACGGTCATCGCGGCGGGCTGCTGGGCCTGGTGGGGGTGCTCGTTGCCCCGGTAAACCTTCAGTTTGGTGATGAGGCGGTCGCCCAGACGGTTCTTCGGGATCATGCCCTTGACGGCATGAACGATGAGCCGCTCCGGGTGTTTGGCGCGCACCTGCGCCACCGTGCGGTACTTCTCGCCGCCCTTCCAGCCGGAATACGACATGTAGGTCTTGTCGGTTTCTTTCCTGCCGGTGAGCAAGACCTTTTCGGCATTGATCACGACGACAAAGTCACCCGCGTCCAGGTGGGGGGTGTACACCGGCTTGTTCTTGCCGCGCAGGGTGTCGGCCACGGTGGCGGCCAGGCGGCCCAACACCATGCCGTCGGCATCCACGACGTGCCACTTGCGCGCGTTCAAATCCACTTTAGGCAGATAAGTCTTCATCCAGCTTCCGAAACAAAGAGGGGTGAAGCTACCAGAGGCGAGGCTTCAGTCAATAGGCATCTCGCGATCGGTCGGGCGCTGGGGCTTCTCCGGCGCGCGCGGCTGCCGGCGCAGGTCGGTGAGGTCGGCGGCGGTCATTTCGCGGATCATTTGCTCGAAAAGGAGGGTGGGGGACCACCCGAGCAGGCGCGCCGCTTTGGCGGCGTTGCCCAACAAGTCCTGCGGGTCGGCCGGCCGGATCAGCCGCGGATCCTGGCGCACGTAGCGTTGCCAATCCAGCCCCACGCTGTCGAAGGCGATCGCCGCCACGTCACGCACGGTGTGGAGTTGGCCGGTGGCCAGCACGTAGTCCTGGGGCTCGGAATGTTGCAGCGCCAGCCACATCGCGCGGACGAAGTCGCGCGCGTGGCCCCAGTCGCGGCGGGCATCCAGATTGCCCAGCAGGAGCGAGTCCTGGAGGCCAAGCTTGATGGCGGCGGCTCCACGACAGATTTTGCGCGTCACGAAATTCTCTCCCCGCCGCGGCGACTCGTGGTTGTACATGATGCCGCAGCAGGCAAACAGGTCGTAGGTGATCCGGTACGTGCGCACCAGGTGCGTCGCGAACGCCATCGCACAGCCGTACGGCGTGACTGGCGCGATAGGCGTTTGCTCGTCCTGGGGCGCCGCCGCCGGGCGACCGAAGATTTCCGAGGACGACGCCTGGAAAAGCCGCGGCCGGTGCGGCAGGTCGCGGACCATTTCCAGCAAGCGCAGCGCGCTCAACGCGATGAAGCTGCACGTGGTTTCCGGCATTTCGAAGCTCAGGCCCACGTGGCTTTGCCCGGCGAGATGGTACACTTCGTCCGGCTGGGCTTTGAGGAGCGCGCGGCGCAACGTGCTCGGTTCGTCGAGGTCCGCGTAATGCAGCATCAACCGCTGCCGGTCCAGCGACGATTCGCGCACAACGCGGTCGAGCCGGGCACGCGCCGCCGAACTGGACCGCCGCACGATGCCGTGGACCTCGTAACCTTTTTCCAGAAGGAACTCGGCCAGATAGGAGCCGTCCTGACCCGTGATGCCAGTGATGAACGCGCGGGGCATCGGGGTCAGCAGGCGGTCGCGGCTGGGTCGGCGCACTTTTGATCGAGCAGTTCTACGTCCGCGTCCACCATCAACCGCACGAGGTCCGCGAACCGCGTTTGCGGTTCCCAGCCGAGTAGCCGCCGCGCTTTGCCGGCGTCGCCCACGAGCAAATCCACCTCGGCCGGGCGGTAATATCGCGGGTCGATTTCGACGTGCTTCTGCCAGTCGAGTCCGGCGTGGGCAAACGCGACTTCGAGAAATTCGCGCACCGAGTGCGTCTCTCCCGTGGCGACCACGAAATCGTCCGGCTCCGGTTGCTGGAGCATCCGCCACATCGCCTCGACGTACTCCTTCGCGTAGCCCCAGTCGCGTTTGGCGTCGAGGTTGCCCAGCGCGAGCTTGTCCTGGAGGCCGGCGCGGATGCGGGCGACGGCGCGGGTGATTTTGCGCGTGACGAAGTTCTCTCCGCGGCGGGGCGATTCGTGGTTGAACAGGATGCCGTTGCTGGCGAACAGGCCGTACGATTCGCGGTAGTTCACCGTGATCCAGAAGGCGTGGACCTTCGCGCAGGCGTACGGGCTGCGCGGATGAAACGGCGTGGTTTCCCGCTGCGGGATTTCGCGCACCTTCCCGAACATCTCGCTGGACGACGCCTGGTAAAACCGCGGCTGGATGCCCACTTCGCGGATCGACTCCAGCAGCCGCACCGTGCCGGTGGCCACGATGTCGGTCGTGTATTCCGGAATGTCGAAGCTGACGCGGACGTGGCTCTGGGCGGCGAGGTTATAGACCTCGTCCGGCTGGATGCGCGCGATGAGCCGGGCCAGGGAACTCGCCTCGGCGAGGTCGCCGTAATGCAGGTGAAAGCGGTCGCGACAGGGCGAGGTCTCCCGATGCAGGTGATCGATGCGCCAGCGGTTGAAGGTGCTGGTGCGGCGCACCAGGCCGTGGACCGTGTAGCCTTTTTCCAGCAACAGCTCCGCGAGATACGAACCGTCCTGACCGGTGATTCCCGTGATGAACGCTTTTTTGGGCATTTTGTCCGGCACACAGGTTCGAAGAGCCGTCTGCCGATGGCAAGCTTGGAAAGGCGCGAGCGAAAGCCGCGGTTACACTGGAGCACGAAGGCGGTCACGCACCGGGCCAAAGACGCGCCTGACCTGGCGTTCCCGCGCCAGGGGTTCGAGAGCCGGGGACAAACGCCGCCCGAGGGGCAGGCCCGCTGAGGCATTGGCCGGCAAATCCCAAACCTACGCGCGCCGGCCGGGCGAAACCACCAAGGGCGATTCGGGCAAGCCCCGATGAACTCCGTCCACAGGGTAACCTTTCGCAGCGGCCAGCTTGCGGTACGTGGCCAGCGCGAGCAGCGGCCAACTGTTCCGGTACATGTCGTACTTCAAGTAATACACGCGCGGGAACCCAGTGCCGGTGGTGTCTTCCTCGGTCCAGGAGCCATCGGAATTCTGCACGCGTGCGAGGTACTCGACGCCGCGCACCAGGCTGGGGCGATCCGGACCGCCGAAAGCGCACAGCCCCATCACGGCCCAGGCGGTTTGCGAGGCGGTGCTCGGCGCGCGGCCCTTGAAGACCGGATCTTCATACGAAGCGCAAGTCTCGCCCCAGCCGCCGTCGGCATTTTGGACGCTCTCGAGCCACTCGCCGGCCTTGCGGAGCCACGGCTCGCGCATGTTCAGGCCGAGCACGTGCAGTCCGCGCAACACCTGCCAGGTGCCGTAGATGTAGTTCACGCCCCAACGGCCGTACCAGGAGCCGTCGGCTTCCTGGTGCTTGCGCAAGTATTCGATGGCCTTGGCGACCTGCGGGTGGTCGAGCGGGTATTTTTCGTGCCCGAGGACTTCCAGGATGCGCGCGGTGATGTCCGCGCACTCGGGGTCGAGCATGGCGTTGTGGTCGGCGAACGGCACCTTCTCGAGGATGTTGTTGGTGCAATCCTTGTCGAACGCGGCCCACCCGCCGTCCTTGCACTGAAAGGTCAACATCCAGTTCAAGCCGCGGCGGTAGGATTCATCCCGTCGCCGGGGGGTGTCCGTGGGCGTTTGCCGCAAGGCCAGGAGCACCATGGCGGTGTCGTCCACGTCGGGGTTCCATTGGTTCTCGAATTCGAACACCCAGCCGCTCGGTTCCACATCCACGGGATTCTTGTGGTGCCAGTCGCCGCGGAAGCGAATCTCCTTGCCGATCAGCCATTCGGTGGCGCGCTTCATTGCCGGGTGATCGGCCGGCACGCCGGATTCCCGCATGGCGATGCTGACGATGGCGGTGTCCCAGACGGGCGACAGGCAGGGTTCCATCCAGACCTGCTCGTCGTTTTCGTGTTGGAGCTTCTTCAGGTCCGCCTCGCAGCGCTGCACCAGCGGATGATCATCGCGGTAGCCGAGGGCTTTGAAGGCGATGAGCGAGTTCAGAATGCCCGGAAAGATCGCCGCCAAACCGTCGGAACCTTCCATGCGTTCGATGATCCAACGCTCGGCTTTGCGGAGGGCCAGTCGCCGGAAGGGGTGAATGCCTGTGTGTGCCCACAACTCGGCGAATTTGTGCAGCCGGTCCAAGGCCAGGAAGAAGTTGCGCCACGTGAACACGAACGGGTCGGGGGCCAGCCGCAGATCGCGCTCGTGATAGCCCTCCGGGAAGAGTTCGGTCAGTTCGATGCCGATACGCCGTGTGGGTCGGAAGTGGTTGATGATGGCCAACGGCACGAGCATGGCCCGGCTCCAGTTGCTCATGTCCCAGAAGTTGACGTGAAACCACTTGCCGATCAGCAGCACCTCGCAGGGGATGGTGGGCACGTACTTCCAGGGGTAGAGCCCGAGCAAGGCCAGGTAGAGCTTCGAGAACGTGTTCATCCGCGGCACGCCCCCCAGGCTCAACACGACCGCGCGGGCGCGCAGCATCCGCGCGTCGGTCACCGGCACGCCGCCGAGCTTGAGCGCGAGGTAGGCCTTGATGGTGGCGTTCACCTCGGCCGGACCACCGTGGTAAATGTTCCAGCCGCCGCCGGGCAATTGCTTGGAAAGGATGTAATTGACGGCTTTGCGCTGCCAGTCGGGATCCCCCTTCCCATCCCAGTGCCGGAAGGCGATCAGGTCCGACATGATGGTGGTGTCCACCATGAGTTCGCCCAGCCAGTAGCCCTCCGGCTTTTGCAGCGACAGCAGGTGCGCTTGCGAGCGCTCGATGGCCCGCTCCACCTCGGCCAGCGCAGTCTGGACGCGGGTGCCCGCCGTGTGCTGCTCGTCCTGGCGGGTCTGAAGCTTGCTCGCTAGCATCGGGTCGAATCTGGAATCGTCGGGTTGCGGTTGTCGAGTCCTTAAGCCGGCCGGCCGTGGCGCTCAGGCGGCGGCGCCAGCCGGGGCGGCGTCGTGGATGCGCCAGTCTGAATCCTGTTTTACGTAAAGCGTTCGGCTCGGGAAAGCGAAGGCGATGCCGGCCGCATCGAAGCGTCGTTTCACCTCGAGGTTCATTTCCTGCATTCCCGCCAGGTAGGCCTGGTAATCGGTCGAGTTCCACCAGTGGATGACCAGAAAATTGAGGGAGGAATCGGCGAACTGGTTGAAGCTGATCCAGACGTCCGCGGTCATCGGGTGCTTCTGGAAAACCTCGTTCAGAATCGCCGACGCCCGCTTCACATTCTCCGTCGAGGTGTCGTAGGTGACGCCGATGTTCATGACGGTCTTGATGTTCGGGCGCTTGGAGATGTTCACGATGGAGGCGCTGCCCATCGTTTTGTTCGGGATCGACACCAGGTGGCCGTCGAGGTTCCGCAAGCGCGTGCTGCGCACCCCGATTTCCTCCACCACGCCGTCGTGGGATTCGACCTGGATGCGGTCGCCGACCCGGAACGGCGTGTCGAGGAAGATGGCCACCGCGCCGAACAGGTTGGCGATGGTGTCCTGGGCGGCGAGACCGAGCGCCAGCCCGCCCACCGAGAGGCCGGCCAGCAGGCTGGTGATGTTCACCCCCAGATTCTGCGAAGTGAGCAGCGCGGCGGTCACGACCACAAAAGCCTTCAGCGCCTTGCGAATGATCGGGAACAGGTGTTTGTCGAAGAGCTTGTCTTCGGCCGCAACCGCCCGCTGCCGCCACACTTGGAGGAAGATGTCGGTCAGCTTCAGCACCACGTAAGTGAGCGACCAGGCCACGACCACTCGCAAAGCGATGGAGATGTAACGGCTCAGCCACGGAGCGAAGGCGAACAAGTCCAGCCCGATATGGAGGACGATAACGAACACCACCACTCGCACCGGGCCGCGGATCAAGTCGATCAGGATGTCGTCCAGCTTGGTTTTGGTTTTCGCGGCCAGCGCTCGCAACCGGGCGTTCAGCAGCCAGTCGATAATCTTGGCGCTCGCCATGGCCAGTGCGAGGTACGCGATCGCCGCGAGGTACTTCCAAAGGGGCTCCCCGAACAAATCGGATTGGAGAAACTCCACCTGGTCCAGGCCCAGCGTGAGGTGCTTCTTGGCCGCGGGAGCGTTCGTCGCAGCGGATGCCCCTTCCGCCTGGAGGACGGCGTTGGTGTTGGTCGGTTGGGCTGCGGCCGGCAAAAGCCAACCCAGCAGGGCCGCCAGGAATAACGATCGGGTAACGCTCATCATCTTCTTCTTCCGGTCTGCGTCCTTCTCACGGCTGAACAAACACAATGCCGGCCGCCTTGGCCAGCCTCGATTCGGCTAAACCGCGGCGCGTTCCGGTCACCGGCGCACACCCGCTGGGCCGCGGCGTAGCGGGCGCGGCGCCCCCGTTCAGGCGCTGGTCACGTCCCGCCGTTTGCGGGCCAGGGCGTGGGTGGCGTGGCCGTAGAAGACCTCCGCGCATTCCATCAGCGTCTCGGACAGCGTCGGGTGCGGGTGCACCGACAGCGCCAGGTCCATCGCCGTGGCGCCCATCTCCATCGCGACCACGCCTTCGGCGATGAGTTCGCCTGCGCCGTGGCCGACGATGCCCACGCCCAAAATTCGCTCGGTTTCCGGATCGACGACCAGCTTGGTCATGCCGTCCGGGCGATCGAACGTGAGCGCGCGGCCCGACGCCGACCAGGGAAACTTCGCGACTTCAACGGTCAACCCTTTGGCGCGCGCCTCCGCTTCGGTGACGCCACACCAGGCCAGTTCCGGATCGGTAAACACAACCGCCGGAATGATGAAGTCGTCCTCGGTCGCGGACTCGCCCAGAATGCGTTCCACCGCAATGCGCGCTTCGCGCGACGCCTTGTGGGCCAACAGCACGCCGCCCGCGATGTCGCCAATGGCAAGGATGGCCGGGTCTTGCGTCTGCTGAAACTCGTCCACCTCGATGTAGCCCCGGTCATCGCGCGTGACCCGCGTGTTTTCCAGGCCGAGGTCGTCGGCGTTGGGCACGCGGCCGACCGACACCAGCACGCGGTCGTAGAGTTCCTCCACGCGTTCGCCGTTCCAGTCCATGGTGACCTTGATCTGCGGGCCTTTCGTGGCCATGTCCAGCACCTTGACCTTGGTGCGGATTTCCTTGAACCGCTGCGCGGCACGCGCGGCGATCGGCCGGGCCAGGTCGGGATCGGCCCCGCTCAGGATGCCGTCCGCGGCCTCCACCACCACGACCTGGCTGCCCAGCGTGGCATACACGGTGCCCAACTCCATGCCGATGTAGCCACCGCCAACCACGAGCAGCGTCTTGGGGATTTCCTCAATATCCAGAGCTTCGGTCGAGGTCATGATGCGCGGGTTGCCCAGGTCGAACGCCTTGGGCATCGCCGCCTTCGAGCCGGTGGCGACGATGGCTTTCTCGTACTTCACGAACTGCTGGCCGGCCGCGGTCTCGACGCGGATCGTGGTCGAGTCCTCGAAGTAGCCGCGCCCGGTGAGGACCTGCACGTTCCGGCGTTGCGCGAGTTGGGCCACGCCGTTGCCGAGCTTTTGCAGGATCGACTCCTTCCAGGCGCGCAGCTTGGCGAGGTCCACCTTCGGTTCACCGAAGCGGATGCCCCAATGCTGCGCCTCCTGCGCGAGGTTCAACGTGTGCGCCGCGTGTAACAAGGCCTTCGACGGGATGCAGCCGCGGTTGAGACAGACTCCGCCGAGACGCGCTTCACGTTCGACCAGGACGACCTTCTGGCCATGATCGGCGGCGTAAAACGCGGCCGTGTAACCGCCCGGCCCGGCGCCGACGACGACGATGTCAGTTTGGATGGGTTCCATCGTTAAAGTGTCACCAGGTGTTCCGCGAACTGCTCGATTTCCTGCACAAGGTCGGCGATGAACCGCGCCGCGGTCCCGCCGTCGATGACGCGGTGATCGTACGACAACGCCAACGGCAGGAGCGTGCGCGGTTCCACCTTGCCGTCGCGCCAGACGGGTTTCACCGTGCCGCGGCCCACGCCGAGGATGGCCACCTCCGGGGTGTTCACGATCGGCGTGAAGTGCGCCCCGCCGATGCCGCCTTGGTTGGAAATCGTGAACGTGCCGCCTTTCATGTCGTCGGCCGTCAGCTTGCGCTCGCGCGCCTTCCGGGCGAGGTTCTCGAGTTCACGCGCCAGTTCGACGAGGGACTTTTTGTCGGCATCGCGAATGACCGGAACCATCAGGCCGGCCTCAGTGTCCACCGCCATGCCGAGGTGGAAATACGATTTGAGCACCAGGTGTTCACCGGTGTGGTCCAGACTCGAGTTCAGCGCCGGGTGTTTCTGCAGGACGGTCACCACCGCCTTGATCACCAACGGCGTCAACGTGAGCTTGGTGCCGCGCTGCTCGTAGGCGGCCTGAAAGCGCTTCCGTAGTTCGAGCATCCGCGTCACATCCGCCTCGTCGAACTGCGTGACCCGCGGCACGGTCTCCCAACTGCGCGCCATGCGCTGGGCGATCGTCAGCCGCAGCGGGCTGAGCCGTTTGACCGTGACCGGCCCCCACTGGGACCAGTCCACCGGTTCCACCTCCATTTTCGCAGGAGCCTGGCCCGGGGTGGCCGCGCGCGCGGCCAGACGCTGCAGCCGTTGAATGTAGGCTTTCAGGTCCGACAACACGACGCGTCCGCCGCGCTCGCTGCCGCGAATCCGCGCGAGGTCGATCCCGAGATCCTTGGCCAGGCGGCGGATGGTTGGCGAGGCGCTGGCCGGTTGGGCGGAGGGTTTGCCTTCCGCTTCGGAGAAATCCACGGCGTCCAGTTCCGGCTCGGGCTCGGCGGCCCGGGTCCGCGGGGCCGCTTTGGCGGCGGGGGCGGGGATCGATTCGGCGCGGGCGGGTGCCGCCGGCTCCGCGGCGCCGGCCTCGCCCACGGCGACCAGGCGTTGCCCGACACTGACCTTGTCGCCCGGTTTCACGAACACTTTGGCCACCTGGCCGGCGACCGGCGACGGGATCGAGGCGACGGCCTTTTCGTTCTCGATTTCGAGGATGGACTGATCCTTCACCAACGTGTCGCCTTCCTTGACGAAAACGGAGACCACGACGCCGGATTCGGCGCCTTCACCTAGCTTCGGCAACTTTACGTCCATAATGAGTCGGGCTGAGCAAATCGGACCGCCTGTCCGAGGTCTGGCCGGTTGGGAACCCGCCCGGGCGGCGGCCCATACCGTTGCGGCGAGCCTGCGTGATGACAAGCAGATTCGAGCCGCTCCAGGCGTCCAGCCGACCGCTCCGCGCCTTTCGGCTGACCGTGCGAAAACACCCTGGCCCCGGGTGCGGTGAGCCAGTCTTCCCGACCGGCAAGGCTGCCGCGGGATTGGTTGTTTCCGGCCCGGCAAGGGTTCACTCGCCGCGTGGGCCAAGCTTAGCCGAGAACAGTGCCCGGCGCCAACGGATGGCCGGCGAGGAAGTTCGCCGTCGCGAGGCGCCGCCCGCCTTCGCGTTGAAGCTCCAGAATGCGCCAGCCGTCCTCGCCGCAACGGACCACCACGCCGTCGCGGTTGGCTTGGAGAATCTCCCCCGGCCGGCCGGCGGACGCGGATACCGTCTCCGCCTTCCAAATCTTCAGCAAGACCGGCTTGGCGGTGGGCAGGTGAGTGAACACCCCCGGCCAGGGCGTGAAGGCACGCAACCGGCGGTGCAGATCGCTGGCTGGGCGGCTCCAATCGAGGCGGCCATCGTCCTTGACGATCTTGCGGGCGTAGCTGGCGTGCCTCGCGGGCTGGGCTTGAGGCGCGATCCGCCCGGCCACGTACTCCTCGATGGTTCGCACCAGCAGCCCGGCGCCCAGCGCCGCGAGCCGGCCGTGCAACGAGTGCGCGTCGTCCGTGGGCAGGATCGGCGTGGCGGCGCGGGTCAACATGTCGCCCGTGTCCAGTCCTGCATCGATCTTCATGATCGTGACCCCCGTTTCGGCGTCGCCGTTGAGGATCGCCCACTGGATCGGTGCGGCGCCGCGGTAACGCGGGAGCAGCGAGGCGTGGACGTTCAGGCAACCGAGCGCGGGTATCGCGAGCAGCGCCGGCGGCAAAAGCTGGCCGTAAGCGACCACGACGATCAATGCCGGGGCGGCGGCGCGCAGTTGTGCCAGAAACCCTGGCGCGCGGCAGCGTTCCGGTTGCCAGACCGGCAGCCCGAGTTCGAGCGCCAGGGATTTGACCGGCGACGGCTGGTGCTTGAGATCGCGACCTTTGGGGCGGTCCGGCTGGGTCACCGCCGCCACCACTTGGAAAGCCGGCGTGCGCGCCAGCGTCGCGAGGCTGGCGCAGGCCAGTTCGGCGGTGCCGAAAAAAACGATGCGCAAAGGTGTCGCCATCGGTGGCGGGGCACTGTGGGCGGCGGCATTTGGGCGAGGGCGCACGGCGCGGAGATGGGGAGATCGCTCAGCGGAGCAAACCTCGCGGCGGCCGCGGTGGTTGACCGGCGCCGGGGGGATGTCGGTGGCCCGGCGGCGGCGCGACGCGGGGTCCGGTCACTTTGCGTTCGCCCAGCGAGGTGCCGCAGCGGCGGCAGAGATACTCGTGAAGTTCGCCGTCCGGCAGGATTAGCAGGAGCCGCTCGCGGACCGGTTGAGAGCGGGCGCACTTCGGACAGTACAGCTCGCTGGCAATGAGATCGCGAAACTGGGAGGACATGGCTCTTCAGAGCGTGACCAGGATGGCCAGAATGTCCTGGAGGACGCGAATCGGCGTTTGTGTGGCGTCCACCGTGTGCAGTACCTCGAGGCCGTAAAACTCGAGCACGGGCCTGGTTTCGCGCTCGTACGTTGCGAGGCGGTCGCAGATGACCTCCAATTTGGCGTCATCGAGCCGGTTTTCCCGCAACGCCCGCCGCTGAAGGCGCTCGACGAACCGGCCCGGGTCGGGGCTGGTGAGATGTACGATGGCGCGGACGTCCAACGTGTCGCGGAGGAGTTCCGCCTGGCGGACGTTCCGTGGAATGCCGTCCAGAAGCAACTGGTCGGACGCCGGCTCGTACCGGCCGGCGCGTTGGCTGTTCTGGATGAACTCGCGCCAGAGTTGGACGGTCGGTTCGTCCGGGACCAGTTGGCCCTGGCTCGAATACCGCACGAACACATGGCCCAGGTCGCTGTCCAGGCGGAGGCTGCGGAACACTTCGCCGCACGAGCAGTGGAAGTATCCCGGAAGGGTGCCCAGCGCCTTGCCCTGCGTGCCTTTGCCGCAACCGGGGGCGCCGAAGAGCAGGATCGTCTTCAGTTTCATGCCGGCAGAACGCGCGGAGCGACGGGTCGGCTTAGCCGCGGCCGGTGTCATCGCGGTGCCGGACCTGGATTTCCGCGATTTCACCGAAGCTGACGTTGATTTCCTTGGCCCCAACCTGGATCGGCGCCACGAACATTTCGTTGGACGAAATGCGGCTGATGCGTTTGGCGATGTACTCCTGTTTGGGGGTCCGGATCACCAGGACCAGGTCCTTCTCCGCGTCGCTGGGCACGATGCGGAAGAAGCCGGAGAACTGCGTTTCGATGAAGCGCCGGTTCATCGTGTAATCGCCGCGCTTGTAAACCTTGGCCTCGACATGGCCTCCGGCGCCGCCTTTTTCGACGGCCGCCACTCTGAGGCCGGTGCCGGTGGGGGGTGGCGGGACGCCGACACTGCCGAGCGAACGCGAGGTCTTCGAGGCAGGCCCGCCGGTCGCCGCGGCCGCTTCGTCCCTGACCGGCGGCTCGACCGATTCCTCGGCAGGTTGATCGACCAGCGTGGGTGAGGCCAGGAAGATCAACGGTCCCACCAGCGGCACCAGTGCGGACAGGCCGCACACCACGGCCACGGGGCGGTTGCGATACCTGGCGATCTCGAATCCGGCCAACAAATTCGCCGCGTAAAGCACCCCCAGGATGAGCAGCCCCATCGGCGCGCCAAACGAACTGAAAAAGGTTGTCCGACCCGCCGGCAGCTCCACGCGTGGAACCTCTTTCAACACCACCGGTTTCGGTTTCGGGCGCGGACGGGCTTCGGGCGGGATCTCGATGAACGGCTCGGCGAACTCCTTGGCCTTGGGGTTCTCAGCGAGGGTCTTGAGCGCTGTCTGGGAGAACTTGCTCCAGGAAACTCGCTGGGAAAAGCCGCCGGTCCGCAGCTTGAAGACCACGCCGCTCTCGTCCAAATCCGCCACGTCGCCGTAGATGGTCGATTCGTCCATGAGCTTGAACTCGCCGGCCCGGACCCCCTTGGCCACCAGCCCACCCAATATCAGCGCAATCAGCGCAACGTAAATGCGACGCATGTTTCGACTGTGAGTAGCAGACAGTTCCCGTCCAAGGAAGAAATTTTCGTGCCGATTTTCGGTTGCCAACCAGAAACTTCAATCATTCTTCGCCCGCGGGGGCAGGTTACGGAAGTCGGGAGCCATTCGGCTGGCCGGCCCAGTACGAGGGCGGTGTGCGGGCTCGCCGACCCGGCTAAACGTTGCCCAACGCCGCGACCAAATCCTCCGGCGTCCAGTTCCGCGAGCGCTCGCTCAACTGGTCGCCGGCCGCGCCGTGTTGCCAGACGGCGTACCGCACCGTTTGGCCAGCCTCAACTTGCAGCGCGGGCTGGGCCAGCAGGCCGGTCAGGAAGCCCGCCAGAACATCGCCGCTCCCGCCTTGGGCAAGATTGGAGTCGCCGGAGCCATTCACCCAGACCGGCCCCGCGGCGGCGCCGACCAAGGTCTGAAAGCCTTTCAGCGCGACCCAGCAACCGCCCAGGCGCCGCGAAAGCGCCCGCAGCGCTTCGATCCGTCCGGTCTGTACGCGCTCGGCGGTGCAGCCCAGTAGCCGTGCCGCTTCGCCGGGGTGGGGCGTGATGACGCGTGGCGCGGGAGCGGGGGTGGCGGATTCGGGCAACCAATCCAGCGCGCTGGCGTCCACCACCATCGGTGTCGGTGCCGAGCGCCACAGTTCCGCGACCGTGACCTTCACATCCGCGGGCACTTCGCGGCCGACGAGGCCGGGACCGACCAGGATCGCGGTGGCGCCCGCTTGCTTTGCCAGTGCGCCGGACCAATCGTCCACCATCACCGCCTGGAGTTGCGCTGCGATCGGGGGATAAACCTCCGGCGAAGTTCCCAGCGTGATCAGACCGGGTCGCGCCCGCTGCGCACCTCGAGCGGCCAATACCGCCGCGCCGTGATACCCGCGCGACCCGGCGAGGATGAGCGCGTGGCCGAAGCCGCCTTTGTGTCCGGCGACCGGCCGGGGCGGCGGGAAGGCCATGAAATCACCTGGCAACGTCCAGAGCAGCTCGCCAGCGAAAGGGCAGGGGACCAGGCCGATGTCCGGCTCGAACTCGAGCCGTCCCGTGTGTTCCCACGCCGTGGGCTGAAGCAAACCCACTTTGGGCGCGCCCAAGGTAACCGTGATGCGGGCTCGGATCGCCGCGCCCAAAGGCACACCGCTTTCCACGGCGAGACCCGACGGCACGTCCACGGCGAGCACCGGGCGGCCGCTGGCGTTGACCTGTTCGAGCAAGCGAATCCAATCCGGGTCGAGCGGGCGGTTCAAGCCGATGCCGAACAAACCGTCAATGATCCAGGCAGGCTGGCGCGCCAGCGCGGTCGCCACCGCGTCCCAAGCGGGGCCGGAATCGACGACGTCCAGCAATTCCACGACGCGTCCCGCCAAATGTGGCGCAGCGCAGCGGGCGTCGTCGCCGTTGTGGCCTTTGCCGGCCAGGATCAGCACGCGGTCGTTGTTGCGCGTCAGCCGGCAGACGCGGGCGGCCACGAGTTGGCCCACCCGTTCGATGACCGTTTTTTCGCTGCGGCCCGCGTCCCAGGAGGCGCGTTCCCAAGCCCGCATTTGCTCCAGAGTCAACACCGGCACTGGCATGGCCGCAGCCTGCCCACGCGGCGAGGCGGCGGCAAGCGGGCTCTGCGCCGGCAGGGTGCCGGTTCGCGCTGAGCAAGCGCGGCGCGATCTGGGCGCATCTCAATTTCTGGCCGCGGCTCAAGGAGCCGAACGCTTCCCAACGGCCGGAACGGCCAAGACCGTTGCCCCGCAGGGGAAAACAGGTAGCAAAGGCGCTGCATGGTACAAAAAATGTCGCAATTGCGACAAAAATTGCCCCACAAGGGAAAACGGGGGGGCCCGCGCGATCGCGGGACCGTCGTTTTGGTTTCACTCGCCGTGCGCGTTTCGGCATCATTCGCGGATGAAACTCTCTGCGCACGAGATCAGCGAAGCCGTGAAATCGGCGCTGCGGGAGGACGTCGGGCGGGGCGATGCCACCACGCTGGCGCTGGTTCCGGCCAAAGCGCAGGCGCGGGCCCGCCTGGTCGCCCGCGAGCCCTTGGTGGTGGCCGGACTCGACTTTGCCGCGGCGGCGTTCAAAACGATTTCTGCCGCGGTGCGTCTGGAGCGCGAGGCCAGGGACGGCGACAAGCTGCGTGCCGGCCAGACTTTGTTGAGCGTGGCCGGGCCGGCGCGGGCGCTGCTCACGGGCGAACGGACGGCGCTGAATTTCGTGCAACGGCTTTCGGGTATCGCCACGCTCACCGCCAGGTACGTGCAGGCGGTGGCGGGCACCGGCGCACACATTCTGGACACCCGGAAAACCACGCCCGGCTGGCGGCGGTTTTCGAAGTGCGCAGTGCTCTGCGGCGGCGGCCGAAACCACCGCCTCGGTCTGTACGACATGGTGCTCATCAAGGACAACCACCTGGTGGCGTTGCGCGGCGAGCAGCCGAACCCGATCGCCGCGGCCGTGCAACGCGCCCGGCTGGCCTGGCCGCGACTCAAGGTCGAAGTCGAGGCGGACACGCTCGAACAAGCGCGTCAGGCGGCCGAGGCCGGGGCGGATTTCATCCTGCTGGACAACATGTCGCCGGCCACGTTGCGGAAGGCCGTGGCGTTGGTTCGAGGCCGGGCGCTTACCGAAGCCAGTGGCGGCGTCACGTTGAAAACGGTCCGCGCGATCGCGGAAACCGGCGTGGACTTCATTTCGGTGGGCGCGCTCACGCACTCCGCGCCGGCCGTGGACATCGCCCTGGACTTTGAAGCGGCGGATGCCTGAACGGCCGCGCTTCGACCTGCCTGCCATGACCCGCGACGCCATCATCCTCACGGCTCTGCGCGAAGCCGGCAACGATGCCGTCTCCGGCGCGGAGATCGCGCACCGCCTCGGGATCAGCCGGGCCGCCGTCTGGGCGCACATTCAGGATTTGCGCGCGCTCGGTTACGACATCGCGGCCAGTCCGCACCTGGGTTATCGCCTGCTGGGCACGCCCGATCTGTTGCACGGGGATGACCTGCTCTCTCGGCTGGGCCAGTGCCGGTCAATCGGGCGCGACATCCGCGTCTTCCGCGAAACGACCTCCACCAGCGACGTGGTCGAGAAGCTGGCCCGGGACGGCGTGGCGGAAGGCGTGGTCGTGTTCGCCGAAGCGCAGACGCGGGGCCGCGGTCGCCTGGGGCGTCGCTGGGTTTCGCCAGCGGGCAAGGGCCTCTGGTTCTCCGTGCTGCTGCGCCCGCAGTTGCGGCCCCAGCAAATGACGCAGTTGACCGTGGCTGCGGCCACGGCGGTGGCCCGCGCGGTGCGGGCGCAAACCGGCTTGAAGCCCGAGGTGAAATGGCCGAACGACCTGTTGCTCGGCGGGCGCAAGTTTGGCGGGATTCTCACCGAGTTGAGCGGCGAACAAGATCGCGTGCGCCACGCGGTGTTGGGGGTCGGCCTGGACGTGAACGTCACCGCCAGCGACTTCCCGCCGGATTTGCGCCGCGGGGCGACCTCGCTCCGGATCGAGTTGGGCCGCCCGGTTCCGCGCGCCGAACTGGCGGTGGCCGTGCTCCGCGAGTTGGAGGCCGATTACGCGCGGCTCGCGGCGGGCCAGTTCGAGCAGGTCGCCGACGAGTGGGAGGCGCTTTGCACCACGCTCGGCCGCGACCTCGAAGTCAGCGTGGGCGGGCGGCGGTTGCGCGGGCGCGCCGAGGCATTGGACCAGGACGGGTCGCTGCTGTTGCGAACCGATTACGGTCGCCTCGAACGCGTCACGGGCGGGGACGTAACTTTGCGGCCGTGACGTGCACCGAAGCTCATCCCGCACGGCCCTTGCACCCATGACACTGCTCCTGCTCGACATCGGAAACACACACACGCACGTCGGCCTGGCCGGCGAAGCCGGCGCGTTTCGGCAATGTGATCTGCCCACGGCCGCCTGGGCGGGCACGAGAGTACCGGCTGAATTGAAGCGTTTCGTCGGCGCGGCTCCCGTGACGGGCGCGGCGCTGTGCAGTGTGGTGCCGTCAGCCACCCCGCGGGCGGTGGCTGCGGTTCGCCGGTGTTGGCGGGTCACGCCTTTGGAACTCACGCACCGGACGCTGCGCGGCTTGGGCATCCGGTACCCGCGGCCGGCTTCGATTGGCCCCGACCGGTTGGCCAACGCCGTCGCGGCGCGGCAACGCGTCGGCGCGCCGGTCATCATCATCGATTTCGGCACCGCCGTGACGTTCGACGTGGTGGATCGGCGTGGCGATTACATCGGCGGCATCATCGCCCCCGGCCTGGCGGCGATGACGGATTATCTCCATGAAAAGACGGCTTTGCTGCCGCGCATCCGGATTCGCGACACGCGCACGGTGATCGGCCGGAACACGCAGGAAGCGATGCTGGTGGGCGCCGTGCACGGTTACCGCGGCATGATTCGCGAACTGCTCGGCGAGTTGCGGCGGGAATTGCGAGTGAAGGCGCTTCCGGTTCTCGCCACGGGCGGGTACGCTCGGCTGATGGCGAGACAAATTCCAGACATCACGGCGGTGGTGCCGGGCCTGACCCTGGAGGGTTTGCGACTGGTCTGGCGCGCGCGTCAGACCGGGGCGGTCGCCGGGAAGCGAACGCCATGAGCAACGAGCGCCGGATTCGCAACCTCGCGCTGACGGGTTTCATGGGCAGTGGCAAATCCAGCGTGGGCCACGCCGTTGCGAAGCGCCTCGGCTTCGAGTTCCTGGACACCGACCATTTGATCGAGCGTCGCGCCGGACTGAGCATCCCTGAAATCTTCGACCGCCCGGGCGAGGCCGCCTTTCGCGAACTCGAGCGCGAGGTGGTGGAGGAATTGGCCACCCGCGAACGCATCGTCATTTCCACCGGCGGGGGCGTTGGCGCCAACCCCGGTTTGCTCGCGAGCCTGAAAACCCACGCGCTGGTGATCTGGCTCTGGGCCTCGCCGGAGACGATCTGGGAACGCGTCCGGCGCCAGACGCATCGCCCGCTGCTTTACGTCGGTGACCCCGAAAGTCGCATCCGTGAGCTGCTCGCCCAGCGCGAGCCACTTTACCGCCAGGCCGATGTGCTCCTCAACGCCGAGGTGCGGCAAACCGCCGAGGTGGCCGATCAGGTGGTGCACCAGTTCCGATTGTTCACGCAATTCGAGGCCGACGAATGAAAGCCGCCGTGCAGGCGCGGGCGCGGGAATTGGGCTTCGACGCCTGCCGCGTGACTTCCGCCTTGCCGCCCGCCACCGCCGCACATTTCCAAACGTGGCTCGCGGCCGGGCGCCACGGCGAGATGGCTTACCTGGCCCGCCAGGCGCCCAAGCGTGCCGATCCGCAACAGGTCCTGCCCGGCGCGCGGAACCTCGTTTGCCTGGCGGCCAGTTACCACGTCGCGGCCGGACCGCCGCCACCGCCGTCCGCCGCGCCCTGTGTGGTGGCTCGCTACGCGCGCTTCGCCGATTACCACGACGTGCTGGCGGAGAAATTGCGGGCGTTGACCGAGTTCGTGAACCGCCTCGGCGGGCCAGACACGAAGTCGCTTTGGTCCGTGGACACGGGCCCCATTCAGGAACGCGATCTCGCCCAGCGCGCCGGGCTGGGCTTCATCGGCAAACACACGAACCTGATCGGTCGCGATCTTGGCAACTGGTTCTTCCTCGCTGAAATCCTGACCACGCTCGAACTCGAACCCGACCCGCCGGAACGCAATCGCTGCGGCTCGTGCACGCGCTGTCTCGCCGCCTGCCCGACCGGCGCCATCCTCGAGCCGTTCGTGCTCGACGCGCGGCGGTGCATCTCCTACCTGACGATCGAACTTAAAGGACCCATTCCGGTCGAACTGCGGCCGGCCATCGGCACGCGCGTCTTCGGTTGCGACGACTGCCTGGAAGCCTGTCCTTGGAACCGCTTTGCGCGGGCCGGCGCGCTCCTGGCGCCGCACCGGCGAGACGACCTGGACGCGCCCGATTTGTTGGCGTTGCTGGCGCTCGACGAGGGTGCGTTCAAGGCGCGTTTTGCCGGCACCCCACTCGTGCGAGCGAAGCGGCGTGGTCTGCTCCGCAATGTATGCGTGGCGTTGGGCAACCTCGGTGATCCCGCGACCCTGCCCGCGTTGCGGCGGGCGGCGAACGATCCGGAACCGCTCCTCGCCGAGCATGCCCAGTGGGCGATCGACCGGATCGAACGTGTCCGCCGATAGGAGCGCCGGTGTCCAACCGGCGCGCCGCGCGGGTGCCGGGCGCCCACGCCATCGCCCGCCGCGGTCAGGCCGCGAGTTGGTCGCACTTCCGGGCAAGCTCGAAATCCTTTTCGGTCAGGCCGCCGGCGTCGTGCGTGGTGAGCGCCAGCGTGACTTGGTTCCAGCGAATATCGATGTCCGGGTGGTGATTCGCCTTCTCGGCCGCGCGGGCCACGGTGTTCACGAACTTCATCGCCGCCTTGAAGTCCGCGAATTCGAACCGCCGCGAAATTACCCGCCCACGTCGCCGCCAGCCGGGGACGCTGGCCAGCGCTTGTTTGATCTCGGTTGCGCTCAGAGGTTTCATGGTTTGGGGCGTCGGAGAACGTCCGCTGGCGACCCGGCGCCGGTTCAAGGTGTGCCCGGCCACGGCGCTGTCAACGCGGCGAGCTTCCGCGCCACGGTGCCATTGTCCACCAGCGTCTCCGCCTCGACCCAGCCGTCGTAGAACGACGCCGCACGGCCGGCGACGAACAACGCACCCGCCGCGTTTAGCAGCACCGCGTCGCGTTTCGGGCCGCGGTCTTCGCCGGTCAGGATGGCCCGCAGGATCGCGGCGTTGACCGCGCTGTCGCCGCCCAGCAAATCCTCCACCCGCGCGGCCTGGAGCGGAAATTCCTTGGGGCTGAGCCGGCTCACCTGCACCGGGTTGCCTTCGTGGAAACTGGCCAGCGTCGTTTCGCCCAGGCTCGAGATTTCATCCAGGTGGATCGGCTGGCCGCCGGCGCGCACACCGGCCTCGCCGCAAACGACCATGCCGCGGAGCACGCCCAACAATTGCAGCACCCGCGCCAGCGGCTCACACCACTCGGGCGAGGGCACGCCCATGAGTTGAAAGTCCGGCCGCGCGGGATTGAGCAGCGGGCCGAGCAGGTTGAAGAGCGTCCGCTGCCCGCGGTCGGCGCACAGTTTCCGCGCAGGCGCGATCGCGCGAAAGGCCGGGTGGTACAGCGGCGCAAACAGGAACACAAATCCGCGCTCGCGCAACATGGCGGCCGCGGCGGCGGCCGGCAGGTCGGTCGGGAGGCCGAGCGCTTGCAGCACGTCCGCGCTGCCGGATTTGGAAGTGACGGCGCGGTTGCCGTGCTTGGCCACGGCCACGCCGGCGGCGGCGGCCACGATCGCCGCCGCGCTGGAAAGATTGATTGTGCCCAGGCGGTCGCCGCCGGTGCCGACGACATCCAGCACGCCGTGCGCACGCACCTCGGCCGGCACGCTCACGGGCACCGCGCGGGCGCGCAATTCGGCGACGAAGGCGAAGATTTCCTCCGGCGTTTCACCCTTCAAGGCCAGCGCGGTCAGGAAGTCGGCCTTGTCAATGGCCGGCACGGCATCGTCGGTCAGCGCCTGGACCGCGGAGGCGATCTGCGCCGGTGCGAGGTCGGTCCGGTGCCCCAATTGACGTGTCAGTTTGGCGAGCATGCGAATGGTTCGGCATTTCGGTCGCGGCTGGCCGCTTGGTGACTGTGACTTTCGCCAGCCGACGCGAGCCCGACAAGCACATCCGTCGGCCGAAGCCGGAGCGCGAAGAGCGTCTCGGAGCGCGGGTGTCCAACCCGCGCGAGCGCCGCGAGTGTGTCGGAGCCGAGGTTCCTAACCCGGGTTTCGCAGTTGGAAGGCGTTTTCAACTTGCTTGGAGGACGGGGGAGCTGATTTCCAGAGATTTGCGTGGTTAGAAAGGCCAAAAGGTCCTGTGTACAGAGGTACCCCCTTCCGCTGGGCGTGCCGATGCCCCTAATGGGAGCGGATGTTCCTCAAGCGCCCTGTCCGTCGTTGGGAAGGCAAGCGACACGTCTATTACTCACTGACGGAGAGCCCCCGGGTCTCGCGCTCCCGCGCCGTGCAGCGTCGCGTGCTCCATCTCGGGGACCTGAACACCACGCAGGGCGAGCAATGGCAGCGCACGATCGAGGGGATCGAGGAGAGCGGCCAGGCGCGGCAGCGTCGCCTCTTCACCGACCGCGAGGGACCGGCGCCCGCCGCCGAGGATGTCTGCGAGGTGCTGCTCTCGACCCTTCGGGTCTGCCGGCCGCGGGAGTTCGGAGCTCCCTGGCTGGGTTGCCGGCTCTTCGAGGAACTCCCGCGCGACCCGTTCTTCTCCGAGGCCTTGGGCGAGCGTCGCGGTTCCGAGGACTGGGCCAAGGTGGTCGGGTTGTTGACGGTGAACCGGCTCTGTGCGCCGGGCAGCGAACTGGCCATTCACGAGCGCTGGTTCGATCGCCCGGCGAGAGACTTTCGCCTCGACTGCGGCCCCGAGGGGGCGGCAAGGACCGGCTCCACCGCGCCCTGGACAAGATCGTCGAACACAAGGGCGCGCTGGAGCGGCATCTGGGCCAGCGCTGGAAGGACCTCTTCAACGCCGGCACCGACGTCGTGCGCTATGAGCTGACGAGCACCTCTTTCGAGGGAGCGGCCGAGGAGTGCGAGAAGGCCCGGCGGGGTTACAGCCGGGATCATCGGCCGGATTGCCCGCAGGTGGTGCTGGCGTTGGTCGTGACCCCGGAAGGCTTTCCCCTGACGTACGAGGTGTTCGACGGCAATCCCCACGATGCCAAAAGCCTCGACCAGATCGTGGCCGAGGTGGAGGCCAAGCACGGGGACCTGGGCCGGGTCTGGGTGTTCGATCGGGGGATCGTGAGCGAGGCGAACCTGACGATGCTGCAGGAGCGCGGAGCGGGCTACCTGGCCGGCACCCCGCGGCATCGACTCGGGGAGTTCGAGCCGGAACTGCTGCGGGGCGACTGGGAGAGCGTGGCGGGCCGGCCGGGGGGAAGGGGCCCCCGATTGGGCGGGCCGGAGAGGTTTATGGCCTGGCCCGCAGCGAGGATCGGGCCCTGAAAGGCTGGCCATGCGCCGCCGGCAACTCCGGGGTCTGTCCCGGGATCTGCGGGCGCTGCGCCAAGGGATCCGCTCCGGCCGAGTACGCAAGGCTGCCATCATCCGCCGGCGGCTGGGGCGCGTGCAGGAACGGTGGGTGGGGGCGGGGAAGTATCTTCGCCGCGCGGAGTACGGTTCGGCGGGCCTTCAGTGGACGTGGGACAAACGGCTTTTGCGCCGGATGCGCCGGATCGATGGCGCGGACCTCCTGCGCCCCAATCTGGACGGACTGGATCCGGAGTTACTGTGGCGGCAGTCCATCCAGTTGACCGAGGTGGAGGAGGCCTTGCGGGTGTTGAAGAGCGAGCTGGCGATCCGGCCGATCTGGCAGCGGTTGGATCGGCGCGTGGAGGCGCACCGCAGGGTCGCGTTCCTCGGCTACTGCCTGTGGGTCTGCCTGAAGCAGCGTCTGCGCGGAACCGCCCGCTCCCTGACCCCGGCTCGGGCGATCGCGAGCCTGTCGAAGATCGCGCTGGTGGAGGTGGGGTTCGATCTGCGCCAAGGGGGCCGCATCTGTCTGCCCAGGATCGCCGAACCGGAGACGGAGCCGGCGGCGATCCTGCCCCGCTTGGGTTGGGAATTGCCGCAGCAACCGCCGCCGAAGATCTCCCCGAGGACGGTGCCTGAAAGACAGTGACGCGGGATTTTGTGTGGCAGAACCGAGCCCTGCCTGAGGAATCGCTTCCCTGCAAGTCAAGCGCTTGCGAATTCTCTATCCCCCAAACTGCGAAACCCGGGCTAAGCCGCTCGGAGCCCGCCTCGTCCACGCCGGATGGACGCCGGCGCTCCCCGCGCATTTCCCAATTGAGCGCCGGTTCGCCGCCCGCATAGGCTGGGCGGACATGAATGTTCTCGTTACGGGCGGCGCGGGTTACATCGGGTCGGTGTGCGTCGAACAACTGGCGGACGCCGGCCACGCGGTCATGGTGATCGACAATCTCAGCGAAGGCCATCGCCGCGCGGTGGACCCGCGGGCGCGATTCGTCCAGCTCTGTCTAAGCGAGCGCGATGCCGTGATCCGCGCGGTCAAGGAATCCGGCGCGGAAGCGATCCTCCACTTTGCCGCGAACGCGCTGGTGGGCGAGTCGATGGCCAACCCGTCGAAGTATTTTCGCAACAATGTCGCCAGCGGCCTGAACCTGCTCGACGCCGCCGTCGAGGCGAAGGTGCGCAAATTCGTCTTCAGCTCCACCTGCGCCACCTACGGCCCGCCGGACCGCGTGCCGATGACCGAGGATCTGCCGCAGCGGCCGATCAACCCGTACGGCGAGTCCAAGCTTATGTTCGAGAAAATGCTCGGCTGGTACCGCCAGATTCACGGCCTCGAGTTCGTGGCGTTCCGCTATTTCAACGCGGCCGGCGCCAGCGCGCGGTTTGGCGAGCATCACCGCGTCGAGACGCACCTGATCCCGAACGTGCTGAAAGTCGCGCTCGGCCAGGCGCCGCACTGCGAGATTTACGGCACGGATTACCCGATGCCGGACGGCACCTGCGTCCGCGATTACATCCACATCAGCGACCTGGCGGATGCGCACATTCGGGCGTTGCGGCCGGGCGTGAACGGCTTTTACAACCTGGGCAACGGTGCGGGCTACTCGGTTCGCGAGGTCATCCAGGCCTGCGAACGCGAGACGGGACGGGCAATCAAAGCGATCGAAAAGCCGCGCCGGCCGGGCGACCCGCCGCGTTTGGTGGCGTCCGCGGAACGGGCAATGAAGGATTTGGGCTGGCAACCGCGCTTTCCGAAACTCGAGACCATCGTTGCCAGTGCCTGGGCCTGGCACAGTACCAACCCAAAGGGGTATGCGGATTGAGGCCGACCGCGGGGTTACTGCCTAGTCGCCGGCATAGGCTACACTTTTCGCTCCGAAGAACGAGCGCACGAGCTTCCGGTTTCCTTTGAGCGTGTTGAGGTCGCTCTGCACGCGCTCTTTGAGTGACTCGTTCTTGCGGAG
>JAKANS010000219.1 GCA_021823625.1 bacterium
CACGAACTGCATCGCCTTCTCGCGGTCCTCGGCCTGGGTGAACTCGCCGTTGCCGATGAGTTTCATACCCAGGATGCCGTGGCCTTTGGCGCGCGCCTGCTTGATCTGGGCGACCACCCCGGGGACGTTGTCCGGTCCGCTCTTGGCGTTCCAGGTCTGCTCCGGCGTGTCCACCCAGGCGCCTTGCGGGTTGAGTCGGACGAGATTGATCTGGATCCAGTCCGAACTCGCGGCGCGGGTGAGCGCGGGCAGGCTGTGACAGGACACGCCTTTGGCGCGAATCCACTTCTTTTCCTGCGCCTCGTCGAAACCGTCCATGATCCGCTTCCACTGGTCGGTCCAATCGTCCTTCACCATGCAGTGGATCAGGAGGCTGTCGATGTAATCGGTGTCGAAGGTCTTGCGATGCCGGTCGATGACCTCGAGCACCTTCTCCGGTTGGCCGCCGATCTTGGACTGGATGAAAAGTTTTTCGCGGGGCAGGCCCTTGATGGCGCCGCCGAGCCACTCGAACGTGGCGTAGCTCTGGGCGCAGTCGAAGTACGTGATGCCCTGGTCGTAGGCGTACTGGACCAGGCGGTTGAAGGTGTCCTGGCCGAGCGCCTTCTGGACCTGGCCGCTGTTGGTGCCGGTGCCCATGCCCAGGCGGCTGCACTTGATGCCCGTCCGGCCAAGCGTGACCTGGTCCGCGTGGGTGCGCTTGGCCTCGGCTGGCAGGGCGACGGGGCCGAACCAGGCGGCGCCCAGCAGCGCGGCCGAGCGGGTGAGGAATTCGCGGCGGGTCGGGGACGAAGGATTCGTGGGGTGCGTCTTCATAAATTCGGTTTCGAGCGATTCAGTTTTGGCCAACGGCGGTGCTAACGGCTCAAAGCGAAGCACGCGTCTGGCCGCCTCGCAACTTGGAAATCGCCACCCGGCACTGACCCGGAGTTGCGCTGAAGTGCGGGCAAGTCGTGGCTGCCGGGGAAAGCCGAAAGCCGAAACTCGAAAGCCGAAGCAAATCCGAAAACCGAAACCCGCGCGGTGAGGTGACGCGTTTCGGCCTTTCGGATTTCGGGCTTCGGCCTTCCTTCGGGCTTCGAAATTCGGTTTTCGGGTTTCGCCCCCCGATGGTTTTGGCCAACGACAGCGCGATCCTGTCCCTGACCTTTCAGCCTTGCCGCCGCGCTAAAGCGAATGCGGCCAGACCCACCGCCAGCAGCCAGGCCGGGGCCGGCTCGGGAACGAGCGCGAAACTCTGCAAACCAGTCAATGGCGCCGGAAGCCCTATCCAGCGCGAGCCCACGACAACTTGGAACACCGGCGACTCGCCGGTCTTGCTGCCGGCGGCTTGAGCCGCTTCGAATGAGACCCCACCGATGGCCTCCCACGCGCGCAATTGGACAAAGGCTTTGGAAAAGTCAGGCACAGTCGGAACCGTGACCGTACCGCCGATGATGTATCCGATGCCCACGCCGCCGGCGTCTTTAAACCGAATGGCAGAGCCGATCGGCGCGAGGCTCGATTCCTCAGGTCCGGCGTACAACTGGCCATAGTAAGCCGAACCCAGCCGCGTCACGCCGTCCGAGTCGTACACCGGCGCAATGATGCCGTCCACGGTGCTGTAGTTGGAGAACTTTAACGTACCTTGCGCCAGTGCGGTGGCGGCGAGGCACAGTCCAGCGAGGATCAGCGGGAGTTTCATGGATTTCCTGGGATGGAGCGGGGATTTGAGTCTGGAGTTGGGCGGCGCTTGGCCGCGGTTTGGCGCCAGCAGAGCCAGGCGCCGCCGCCGACCAACAGTAGCCAGGCCGGGGCCGGTTCGGGAATGCAGGTCCACGCCTGGAGTCCCGTCAACGGCGCGGGCACTACGGGCGGCGAAAGATTGTCGCCGCCGGTGGTCACGACGATCACCGGCGCGACGCCGAAGGCTTTCCCGGCTGCCTGCGCGGCCTCGAAGCTGTCCCCGCCAGCCACCTCCCACGCGTGCCATTGCACGTACGCCTGGGCGCCTTCGGCCACCGTGGGGACGAACACCTTGCCGCCCGCCGCGTAACCGGTGCCCGCGCCGCTGGCCGGGGAGTCCTTGAAAAATACCGGCGCGCCGACCGGCGCGAGGCTGTCGGGCATGGCGCCGGCGTAAAGCTGCGCGTACCAGGCGGTGCCAAGCCGCTCGCCGGTGCGCGGATCGCAAAACGGCACGTCGAGGCCCTGGCTGGGGTTGTAGTTGCGGAAGTCCAGCGTGCCTTGGGCCAGCGCGGTGGCGACGGCGAAAAGCCCGGCGAAATAGCGGAGAAGTTGTTGTGCGGTGTTCATGGTTTCGCGTCGCCGCGGTTTCCAGTTTCAAGGGACTCATGGCACCACTTCGGGCGGCGAACAAGGCTAAAGGTGACAGCCCGGCCGGCGTGCGCTACTTACTGGCCGTCCGCGCAAACCGACCATGAACGACACTGCACCCGTCACGCCCGGCCACCGCCGGTTCGAGAGCGAAATGCAGGTCCGGCCCGACGACCTGGACATGAACGCCCACGTCCACGCCAGCCGGTATTTCGACTATGTGCTCGCGGCGCGCTACGACCAGATGGAGCGCTGCTACGGCATGGGCATGGAGGCGTTTCTGGCGCGCGGGCTCGGGTGGTTTACGCGCACCTCGCACGTCGAGTACAAGCGCCCGCTCAAGCTGGGCGAGCGCTTCGTGGTGCGCACCTGGATCGAGAAATTCCACAAGGACGGGGTGCGGGTCGAGTTCGAGATTCGCAAGCACGACTCCGCCAAGCTCGCCGCCGCGGGCTGGGCGGACTTCACGCTGGTGAACTTGGCGAATGGCCGGGCCACGCCGTTGCCGCCGGAAATCGTGGCCAAATACGCGGTGTGAACGGAGGGCGCGAGATACAATCCGACTTGGTGGGGCGAGACTCCGTCGAGCCCTGCAACTTCAGCCACGGAGGCACCGAGGCCCGGAGTTGGAATTTGGAAATCAGGAAAGCCGGAAGCTGACGACTGGGCTCCGGCCGAGCCGTGGCCACTTCCACCGCCAAGACGCCGAAACGCGGAGGTTAGATTGGAAAGTCAGAGAAGCTGCAAGCCAAAGACTGCGCCTTCCACCTTTCCTGAGTTCCTGGTTTCCAAATTTAATCTCTGTGCCTTCGTGTCTCCGTGGCCGTTTAAGGCTTTCCGCTTGCCGTGGTGGCGGGCCACTCCTAGTTTGCGCCCGTGGATTCGCAACTGGCGCAATACGTCCCCGTCCTGATTCTGCTGGTGCTCGCCGCGGTGGTCACCGGCGGGATGTTGGTGGTCTCCCACCTGCTCAGCAAGGCGGCCCGGCGCTCCCGCATCAAGGACACGCCGTACGAGTGCGGGATCATCCCGATCGGCGCCGGCACGCCACGCCTGTCGGTGAAATTCTACCTTGTAGCGACGCTGTTCATCCTCTTCGACATCGAAGTGGTGTTCCTGTACCCGTGGGCGGTCGTGTACCGGAAGTTGCTGGCCGACCCGGCGACGGCGAACATGATCTTCTTCTCGATGGTTTCCTTCCTGGGAATTCTCTTCGTCGGCTATCTCTACGCGCTCAAGAAGCGCGCGTTCGACTGGAAGAGTTGAACGTCCCGCTTTGACGGGCCCGGCAATCCTGTAGGCACGCATTTCTTGGCAGTGCTGGTTGAGTGCGAGGTTCCTGTGGCTGCCGGCGTCAGCCGGCGGCTGCTTCTTGATCGCGCGCCGTTTCGTTGCGAAGCGTGCCGCGCTCTTACGAGCGCAGCCACGGAGGGAGGATCTCGGATTGGGGAGCACACGAGTCGCGTGCGGTCCCCAATCGATTGCGGAGTGCTGGCTTAGTGAATCGTCTCCACGCCACACAGGCACCAGACCAATTCCGGCGAAAAGTGGTTGTAGTCGTCGGTGCGTTGAAAGACCAAACCTTCGGGCTTGCCCAGCAAGGTGAACATCTTCCGCGCTTCGATCACCGCGGCGCGCAGGTACTCGAAGGTGCTTTGGTAATCGATGCCCGGCGTGATCACCAGCACCGGCCGCGGCGCCACGAGCGCCATCAGTTCGTGGACATCGTAAGGAATCCGCGCCTCCTCGCCGACAAATGCGCCCAAGCGCGGCACCAGCGGTAGCCAGCGCGACCAGCGCGCCACGCCACCGGTGCCGGTCGAAGCCGTGTCCAAGCGCAGCGGCGTAAGCCCGCCCACCGCAATGACGCCCGCCAGCCTTGGCTCCAGCGCCCCGGCGTGCAGCGCGGCGAACGCGCCGGTGCCGTAGCCAACCACGTAGATTTGCGCGGGATCGATGTGGGGATTGGCCGACAGCGCGTCCACCGCCGCCGAAACGTCGCTGACCGTCTTGCCCAGAAGCGACCAATGCGGGTAACGCCGATAAAAGTTGCGCACTTCCTCGAGGCGGTTGCCGTTCCCGATCTGATCGAACGCGAACACCGCGTAGCCGCTCCGCGTCAACGCCAGGTACGGCTGCTCGCCGCGGCGGTAGCCCGCCGCGTAACCGTTCGAGACCGAAATGGGGTGCAGCCAGATAAACGCCGGAAGTTTGCGATCCGTGCCGGCTACATTCGTCGGGAAATACAGATCGCCGGCCAGGTAGTTACCGAAACTGAGACTCTCCTTGACCGCGCGGGCGGGCACCGAGTCGCGGCCGAGCAAGACCGCCACGGGCCTGGATTCCGCGCCGTAGTCGCCCGACGGATCGCTGGCCCGGGGCGGCGGCGTGCCGAGCATTTGCCGGACGCGATCCAAAACCTCTTCGCGCTTCTGCGGCCAGGTGGCGGCGGTGACGGCGGCGCCGTCGGGGGCGCGCAGCAGGTCGTCCAACCCGCGTTTGGGGAACTGGCGCGGGTTGATCCGCTCACCGCTTGCTTGGAGCCAGTCTTCATAAGTGGGAAAGATCGGCGGGTCAGCGACGCGGCGTCTGGACCGGCCAAATTTCCCATCCAGCCAGTCCAGGTAACTCTCGATGTCCTCGGCGTCGGTCGGGTGATGGCCGTGCCGGTAACGGAGGTTCAGGTTATCCGCGCTACCCGTCAGCTTGAAGACCGGCAGGGCCGCGCGCCGGGTTTGCTCGACGGCCCAGACGCTCTCGACGTTGTCGTTGAGCGCGGTCGAGATCAGCACGGCGCGAGGCGCGATGCAGGCGATGAGTTCATGCTGGTCGATCGGCAGTTTGTTTTCGCGCCCGACAAAGAACCGCAGCCGCGGGTGCAGCCAGTCCGGGAAGCTGCGCGTGATGAGCTCGATGCCTTCGCCGAACTCCGTCTCCGAAAACAGCCGCCAGGTGCATGCCCCGCCCGCGCCGGAGCTGCTCGAAATCACCGCGCCGATCCGCTCGTCGAAGGCGGCGGCGATCAGCGAAGTCTTGCCATTCCGTGAGTGCCCGGTGAGGGCGATCCGCGTCCGGTCCACTTCAGGCAGGGTCTCCAAATAGTCGATACAACGGCTGGCCGCCCAGGCGCGGCGCGTCAATTTCGTCCAGTCGAAGTCCGGCCAGACCTTCGTCCAGGCGCCGGTGTCGTCATGCGAATCCGCGCCCGCATAGACGCAGCCCACATAGCCGCGGCTGAGCGCGATCAGCGCCCAACGCCGGTGATTGTCCTGCGTGATGAACACCGGGAACGGGCCTTTGCCGGGCGGAATGAGCAGCTCCACGCCGAGTCGGGCTGCCCGCGCCGGGCCGAACTCCAGCGTCAGTTCGCGAATCCGCGAGCCGTTCTCCACGTGCTCGCGAATCGCGGTCGCGCATACGTTTCCCGGCGCGGGTGGCACGGTGCCGGTGATGTAATGCTGGAACAGCGTCAGCAATTCGTCCCGACGCTGGCGCCATTGCTTGCGCGACTTCACCGGCTGACCGTTCTGGAAGCGGAGCGGGTTCGGCAATTCTGCCACGCCCGGCAGGGTGTCGAAATCGGGTGGCAGTTCGCCGGTGCGTTGGAGCCAATCCTCCCACGGCGTGCTTTTCGGCAGCATCCGGCGCAGGTCGGCCAGGAGTTGCTGACGCCTGGGAGTATCTTCGGCTCGCAGGGGCTCGAGGCCAGCGGTCAAACCGAGCACGAGGAGAGACAGTAGAAGCAGGTATCGAGAGCGCATAAGTCACTTCGAGCTGAGGGTCAACCGCATGATCGGCCGGGTCGGGGAACGACGCGCCACCTCGACAAACCCGGCGCGGCGAAACGTTGAGGTCAGGCCGGTATAAACGAAGGCGTCCGCCTGGCGCGACTTAGGATCGACCGGATAGCCCTCCAAAATGCGGGCGCCGCCGCGCCGGGCAAACTCCGCTGCCGCGGCGAGCAAGCCGGCACTGACGCCGCGGCCCCGGAACGGTCGCGCGACGAAGAAGCAGACCACTGACCACACGGGTTGGTCGTCCACGGGTTGGAGGGTGCGCGATTTTGCGAAGCGGCTGTATTCCGCGCGCGGCGCCAACGCGCACCAGCCGACCGGTTCGCCATCCACGTAAGCGAGCAGGCCGGGCGGCGGTCCGACCCGGACGAGGTCTTCGAGCGCGCGTCGGTTGGCTTCGCCGCGTTGGGCGCGCCATTGCACCGCCGGCAGACGCCACCACAGGCACCAGCAACCGGCGCAGGCGCCGCGTTCGCCAAAGAGGCGTTCGAGGTCGGGCCAGCGTTCGGGCGTGACCGGGTGGCATAGGATCTGCACTTGCGGGAGCTGGCGCGCGCCGGGCATGGGCGCAGGCTAAATCGGCCGCCGGCTTTGACAAGCGCCCGGTTGCCGTGCCGCCGATGAAAATCCTCCAGGAGAAAAGCGCGGTCTTTCTCGCTTTGGCGCAACCGAACCTGCACCCTTCTTCGTCATGAACGAACTGCTGACTGCCCGTTGCGTGGCTGTGTCCGTGTGCCTGGCGTTCGCGCTGGGGGGCGGTGAAGCGCGCGGCGCGGGGGCGGCGATGCCGCGCCTCAAGGTGAGCGAGAACCACCGCTTCCTCGTGACCGAAGACGGCCGACCGTTCTTCTATCTCGGCGACACGGCCTGGGAACTGTTCCACCGGCTCAACCGCGAGGATGCCGCCCGCTATCTCGAGAACCGCGCCCGGAAAGGCTTCACGGTGATCCAGGCGGTGGTGCTCGCCGAACTCGACGGGCTCAACGACCCCAACCTGTACGGCCAGCGCCCGCTCAAGGGCAATGACCCGACACAGCCGAACGAAGCGTATTTCCAGCATGTGGATGGGATCGTCGCCAAGGCAAACGCGCTGGGACTTTACATCGGGATGTTGCCGACGTGGGGCGACAAGTGGAACAAGAAGTGGGGCGCCGGCCCGGAGATTTTCACGCCGCAGAACGCCGCGGCTTACGGCCGATGGCTGGGCCAGCGCTACCGGGACAAGGGCATCGTCTGGATTCTGGGCGGCGACCGGCCGATCGAAAACGATACCCAGAAGGAGATCCTCCGGGCGATGGCCCGCGGCCTGCGCCAAGGCGATGGCGGAGCGCACCTGATCACCTTGCACCCGCCGGGCGGCAACGGTTCCTCGACGTGGTTCCAAAACGAAGAATGGCTGGACTTCAACCTGCGGCAGAACGGCCACGTGGCCGAGTACACCGGCCGCTACGACCAGACCAAGGCCGACTACGACCGCACGCCGGTCAAGCCGGTGATCGACGGCGAGCCCATTTACGAAGATCACCCGGTTTCCTTCGACGCCAAGAAGCTGGGCCATTCGATCGCGGCGGACGTGCGCCGGCCGCTTTACTGGGATTTGTTCAGCGGCGCGTGCGGTCACACGTACGGCAACCACGCGGTTTGGCAGATGTGGGCGCCAGGCCGGAGCCCAATCAACAATCCGCTCATGCCCTGGTACGAGGCGATCGACCAGCCCGGCGCCGGCCAGATGCAGTTCGCCCGCTGGCTGCTGGAATCGCGTCCTTACCTGACCCGCGTGCCGGGCGACTCCGTGATCGTGACCGATCGCGTGCCGACGAGTGTGCCCGGCGCGGGCCGGTACCGGTTCGTGGCGACGCGCGATGCTGCCGACAGCTACGCGATGGTCTATGCGCCGGTGGGCCGCAAGTTCAAGGTCCACATGGACAAAATCACCGGCCCGCAAGTCAAGGCGTGGTGGTTCAATCCGCGCAACGGCGAAGCATCGGTCATTGGCGAATTCCCCAACACCGGCGAGCGCGAGTTCACTCCGCCCAATTACGGTGAAATGCTCGACTGGGTGCTGGTGCTCGACGACGCGACGAAGAACTTCCCGCCCCCAGGCAAACCAGAATGAAAACAACCACCCCAACCCTCTTGCTTTGTTCACTACTTATTGTTAGCGGCCCGCCCCTCACGGCGACGGACGCACCCCCCGCCTTTCCGCTCAAAGTCAGCGAGAACCGCCGCCACCTCGTGGACCAACAGGGCACGCCCTTTCTCTATCAGGCCGACACGCCATGGATGCTTTTCACCAAGCTCACCGAAACCGAGGCGAAGGAATACATCACGCGCCGCAAGGAACAGGGCTTCACCGCGCTTCAGGTCATGCTCACCGGCTTTCTCGGCATGACAAATCCGGGGTCACATCTTTGTTCTACACAGCCGTCCAAATGTTGAACCCACCCAGCCTTGACGACAAACCCAACAACGAAAGATTAACCGCCATAAAGGAAGACACAAACAGCAGGAGCCGCCATGAATCCACCCACACCGAAAACCGAACCGCCACCCTCCACCCGACGCCGAAAAGCAGTTATCAGAGGTTCCCTTATGAAAAAGATGCGCTGTTGTTTCGGGACGTTGCTTGTTTGCTTGACCCCTCTCATGATGGGCCGCGATGCCTGCATCGCAACCGAACCCGCCCCGCGAATCCAATACCGACAGGATGCCGGCGGGGTTCACGTCGAGGGGTTCACAGGCAGAAATCCC
>JAKANS010000220.1 GCA_021823625.1 bacterium
GCCGCACCGCGATAAGCCGCAGCGTTTCCAATGATTGATGATCGAGTTTCCGTCCGTCCTGCTTCGCCAGGCCCAACCCTAACACTTCCCATTCGTGTAGTCTATCCTAAAGACTTGTCAGTATGTGCGGCTGTATTGCTGAAGGTCCTCGTGGCTGTAGTCTATGCTGTTGTCAATCATGGCGACAACAACGTTGCCGGCGTCGTGCTGGATGTCCCACGCCGCGGGCGCTTGAAGCCTCGGCCAGCCCATTGCTCGGCGCAGCGGTAGTCTTTCGGCCTGATGCAGAGGCGGTCGATTCCGTCTCGCTCAGCGTATTCGACCAAGCCACTGCGCTGGAAAAGGTCAATGCAATCATCGACATCCAAACCGGCCGGGACGTTCACCATTTGGAGGTTCTCAAAGGTGCGGAAGGCCTTGATTGTGCGCGTGCCCAGGCGTTGGTGCAGTGTCTCCAGATTCGCCACCGTAGCCGCGGGCTTCACCCAAAAGTGCTCGGCACAGTACACTCGGGCAGCATTGGTCTTGCGGCGAACCAAGGTGCTGTCCGACGACGGAAATGCCGAAGTCCTTGCGGTGATTACTGGTGACGCGGCGACAACTGCCCTGGTCAGGTCAGGAACCGGTGACGGTCCCTGGGCCAGCGCGTCGATCGTGGCGGACGGAAGGACATGCCAAGCGATGATCGGAGGACCGAAAGCGACAGCAATTAGGCTCTGCACTCTCATATTAGCGCGCCGCGGAGTTGTTCAGGTGCGTGTCCTCTCTTCGAGTGTGCTTGGGTGAGTTTTCATGTGTCTTTCGCGAAGCTCCTGGCTTCTTCCTGGACGCCAATGCATCGGGCATGCCATCTCTTTGGGCGTCGCCTGTGGGCGCGGTTTCGCCGAAAGTTGGAAGCGTGCCGGTGAGCGAGGGGAGAGGAGAGTCAGGGCATCGGAGCGGATGTGACACGATGCGGGCATCCTGCGGAGCGCGAAAGCATTTCGAGCTTGAGCAGTGACCTGTGGAATCCTGCCTCCGGCGCCGGTTCAAAGCCGGCTTGTCCGAGCCTTCAGTCCGGCGCTTGTTTGTAATGGCCTTCGCCCGGGTGCTCCGAACACCCCGCCCTTCAGATTCTATTCAAGCTATCCAAACTCCAATCAAACGGATTTGGGATAGAGTTTGAATGGAGTTGGGATAGGCGGCAGGAGGAAACGGCCCAGAGTTCCGCGACGATGACCCTGCCGACAAGACCTGGCGGTTGAGAGCCGGGGCACTGCCCCCGCGCAGCGTCGAGGTGATCGAGGCCAAAACGGGTAACCGCCAGCCGCCGGGATAGCCGGGCAGTCGTCAGCGCTGAGTGGGCACCGCCAGGACGGGGAACTGGTTGGTGCCGCCGAGGAGCACCTGGCCTTCGAGCCGCGAGTTGCTCAACAGGAACTGGAGCGCCGCCTCGTTGGTCATCAGCGCCTGCTGGTTCGCGATCACCGGCGCGCCAGCCAGGTTCGTGACCAGAAGGTTGCCGTTGAACACCACTTGTTGTTGCAGGCGAACGTTCGTGCCAATGGCGTTGAGGAAGAACATTTGCACGTTCTGGTTCTCCTCGCCGGCCGATTGCGAAACCGATTGTGCCGGCGGCGGTGGTCTGGCTGCGGTCAGGCCTGGTGCGGCGGCCGATACGGCAGCCGAAGCGGTCGCCGGAGCGGCGGCCTCTTGCCTGGGCGACGGCGGCTCCTCCAAAGTCGCCGCGTAAACCGAGCTGTCCGCGTCCACGAGCCGGATCTGCGGGCCGGTTTTCTCGATGCGAAACGAGTTCAACACCGGCGTTGCCGGGGCGGTCGCGGCCTGGACGTAACGCTGCTGGAGCGCCGGGACCGTTGCCCCTTCGCGGAAGGCGGTCGCGGCGCGCTGTCGAACCGGCGCCACCCCAACCAGGCCCGGAGCGAAAGGCACCCCGCGCGCCGTGGGGGTGGACGCGACGGAGGCTGCGCCGCCCGTGGCACCGCCGGCACGCAGCGCCGGCTCCTCGATTTGGGCGGAAGGCGTCGCCGAAAGGCCGTAGCGGGTCGGGCTCAAATCCGTCTTGGGCACACGCGCGCGACCGGTTGACCCGGCCGCCGGCGCCTGCGGAGCGAAGCTTGCTGGCGACGGGTTTGCCGGCACGGCTTTGAACATCAGGTCTCGTTCCGAGGCGCGGCCAGCCGTCGCTGTTTCCAGCGCCAACTCGGAGCTGCCTTTCGGAGGGCGAGCGGTCACCACGGGCTGGGTTTCAGGCTCCCCACCAGCGTCTGGGGCTAGTGCCGGAGTTGCGTTGGCCGGGGCAGTGGCGGCTGGTGGATTGCTTGGTTGCGCCGCGCGCTTCTCGGCCGGCGCCCGCGTCGCCACGGAGTACTTCACACTCGCCGGTCCGAACTCCTGCCAGGCGATCAATCCCGCCACCATCAGTGCCGCGGCGCCGCCCCAGACCCAAGGGTGCGTCAGCCAACGCCACCAAGCAGTGCCCCCGCTTCGGTCACTGACCGCTTTGGCCACCGGCTGGCGGTCGATTTCGCGGTGCAACTGCGCCCGGACGTGCGCGGGCATCGCCAGCGGTCCGCCCAAAGCGCGACGCCGCTGCTCGGCGTAACTTTGCAGCGCGTCTTCGATCGGTTGCCGGTTTTCGTGGTTCATCGCGGACAAAGGTTAGACGGGTTTCGGCGGCGGGGCCTCTTCGCGACGCGTGGACTTCACCAGCTCAGCCAAGCGGCCGAGGCATTTGTGGAGGCGCGAGCCGGCGGCCTTGACGGTGATGCCGAAGGCACGGGCGATCTCCTCGTAGCTCAATTCGGCGAAGAAACGCAGTTCGATCACCTCCCGACACGGATCGCCGAGCCGGTCCAAGGCCGCCCGCAGCCAGGCGCCTTGCTCACTTGCAGCCAGCGATTGGTCGGGTCCGCGCTCACCGCTGGGCAGGTCGAGCGTGAGGCCGGTCTGGCCGTCGGGTTCATTCAGCGAGATTGGGGCGCGCCCGCCGCCGCGCTTGGCCGCGCCGCGCTTTTCGAGGAAATCGCGCGTCTTGTTCACGGCGATGCGGAAGAGCCAGGTCTGGATCGCACTCTTGCCCTGGAAGGAAGCGAGGTTGCGCACTGCGGAGAGAAACACCTCCTGGCAAATGTCCTCCACGTCCTCGGGCGTCAGCTCGGGGCTGAACTGGAAAACGAAACGGCCGACCGGGTCGTACTGCCGGTCGAACAGTTCGTCCCAGGCGCCGGGGTCGCCGGCACGACAGCGAACGATCAACTCTGCCTCGGGGGAAGCCATTTCAAGGAATCCTCTGCCTGCCGCCCGCTCCCGACAGGCGGGGCGGCGGGGTCCAAAAGACTTTGCTTTTGCCACGCCGGTATTTCACCGTTCGAGCCATGACGAAGCCGCTGGCGCTCATCTTCTATGAAAACCTGCTAACCGGCAATCAGTTGCTCAATCGTCTGAGCGACCTGGATTACCGGACGCTGGCGGTGAGCGACCTCGGCAAGCTGCCGGCGCAGGCGGCCGCAGAAACGCCCATTGTGTTGATCGTCGAACTGGGCGCCCTGGCCGAGCGCGTGTGTGGCATCATCCGCAGCCTGCGGGCGGCCCCCGCCACCGAGCACATCCCGATCATCGCCTATGTGCAGCCCAAAGGCCGGAAAGAAGACGCCAAGTTGACGGAGCAAGCCCAGACCGCCGGCGCCAAACTCGTCGTCGGCGAAGCACTCGTGCTGCCCCACCTGGCCCAACTGCTCGACCAGGCTTTGCGCCTGGACTGACCCCGCCACTAGCGCAGCCGCCCGCTTGCGCCGGTCGTTGGAAATGATTATCACCCGATCCGACATCGCCATGAACTCTGTTTCGATGAACCGCCGCCAGTTCGCCAAATCGCTCGCGGTCGCTGGTGCCGGCCTCGCCGCTAGCCTGCCCGCGCTGGCCCAAGTCACCCCGCGCAAGCTCAAGCTCGGCTACGATTGCTTCTCGATCCGCGCCTTTGGCTGGAAGGCCGCGGCCATGATCGACTACGCCGCCAAACTCAAGCTCGACTCGCTCTTCATTACCACCCTCGACGCACTCGATAGCTTCGAGGACGCGTACCTGCGCGAGGTCAAGGCACGCGCCCAAGACAAGGGCATCGACCTGATGCTCGGCTCCTGGAGCGTCTGCCCAACCTCGAAGGCGTTCAACCCCAAGTGGGGCACCGCCGAGCAGCACCTCGCGCTGGGCATCCGGCTGGCGAAGGCGCTGGGATCGCCGGTCTTCCGCTGTGTGCTGGGCACGCGCGACGATCGCCGGACGCCGGGCGGCATCGACGCGCGCATCGCCGACACCGTGAAGGTCTGCCAGGCCGTGCGCTCGCGGGCGCTCGACGCCGGGGTCAAGATCGCCATCGAGAACCACGCCGGCGACATGCAGGCGCGGGAACTGATCACCTTGATCGAGGCGGCGGGCAAGGATTACGTGGGTGTGACCTACGATTCCGGCAACGTCACTTGGACGCTTGAAGATCCGATCGACAACTTGACCAAGCTGGCGCCGTACGTGACCTGCACCCACATCCGCGACTCGATGGTTTGGGAAACCGAGGAAGGTGCCAAGGTGGCCTGGACCGCCATCGGCGAAGGCTGCACCGATCCCAAGGCTCTTTTCGCCAAGATCGCCGAACTGTGCCCCGGCATCGGCGTGCACGCGGAAATCATCTCCGGCTTCAACATTGACTTCCCGTACTTCAAACCGGGCTTCTGGGACGTGTGGCCGAACGCGCGCGGCGCCGACTTCGCCAAGTTCCTGGCGCTGGCGCGCAAAGGCAAGGAAGTGCCGCGCTTTAACCCCGCCGCTGGCCAGGACCGCCAGCAGGCCGAGCAGGCTTACCAAAAAGCCGAGCTCGAGCGCAGCCTCGCGTACTGCAAAAACGTGATTGGGCTGGGGACGAAGGCGTGAGAGGCGCGACAGTCCGGCGTCATCGGCCTGAAAGCGCATGAGCTTATTTCCGGGTCTGCGAGTTCGCTGGAATTGGGGCGGTTCCCCGCGGCGGCGGCGAGCCGAGCTTGCGGTAAAGCCACACCTCCAACGGCCGCAATGGCCCCAGCCATTGGTAGAACGGCGAGTACACCAACCGCAGTCGCACGACGGACAGAAACATAACCAGCGAGGAGCGCATCAGGCTGCGTGTGACGGTCGAGCCGAGCTTGTCCGTCCACTCGATCGGCACTTCGCGAACCTTGAAACCGTGCCGCTTGAGCGCGTACAGGAGGTTGACGTCGAAGGCGAGGTCGGCGATTTGCAGCGCGTCATGGATCTGCTCGACCGCGGCGCGGCGCAGCAGCTTGGCCGGGCATTGCGTGTCCTTGATGTGCATCCAGAACAGCGCCTGCACGATCGCGTGAAAGGCGCGGCTGAACAGGCGCCGCGTCCACGGCTGGCTTTGGTGCAACACCGACCCCGGCAGCCACCGCGAACCGATCGCGCAATCGACTTCCGCCAGCCACTTGACCAACCCCAGAAACGCCGCCGGACCGGTCGCGCCGTCCGCGTCCACGTAGCCGATCAAGTCGGCCTCCGGCGCGAGCTTCAGGCCTTCGATCAAGGCGCCCCCTTTGCCGATGCGGCCAGGGAAGTTCAGGTGCGAGATTTCCGGGAACTGCGCCGCCACGGTCTGGACCACGCCGAGGGTGTTGTCGCGGCAGCCGTTCAGGACCACCACGATGCGCGACGGGCCGGCGTAATGCTCGCGGAAGTGCTGCGCGTACTCGCGCAGCACCGGTCCGATGCGCTGCTCCTCGTTGTACGCGGGGATGAGCAGCAGCAGACTGGGAGTGCCAACGGCCATGCCGGAGGATGACCGCAGAATGCGCGGAACGCAATCGCTTGGAATCCCGGATCGGCGCGCCGGCTTCCAGCCGGCTTGGGGTGCGGAACGACCGTGACCAGCGTGGGAACGGAGAAAGCCCTCCCGCCACAAATCCCGTGATGCGCACGAAAAACCGTTCGGTTGGAGCGCCGGTCTCTGACCGGCTTGGGCCAAGTGAAAACCGGCAAGGCGGTGCACTCCGGCTGGGGGACGCCAACCGGCCGAAAGCGCGGACGCCGAAAGCCGGCTACAAGCCGGCGCGCCGCATGGGCAATGGCCAGGCACGGCGAGGAAAATCGTCGTTGCCATTGAGGTGCGGGGGCGGTATGCCCGACGGCCATGAAGCCCCAAGGATTGCCCGGACTGGCTCAGGCGCTTGCTCTCGTGTGTTTTCCACTGGTCGCAACAATGAACGGCAAGGCCGCATCGGCAACCCCCAAAGCCGAACCAACCGCCACCGTCGCCGTCGAAAGGCTCGCCAGTTCGCCGGCGGTGTTCATCGAAAACCAGGGCCAATGGGCGGACGAAACGATCCGCTTCGCGTTGAGCTGGCGTGGGGTCAATGTGGGCGTCACCGACGACGGCCTGCGGTTTCAGATGTTCCAAGGTGGCGCACCCAACCCGCGAGTCGAATCCGGCGGCGCACGGACGGTCCCCCCACCCGCCGTTCGGGCACCCTCTCCACCGTTGGGGGAGAGATTCCACGGCGTGCGAAGAGCCGCGAATCGTGCCCCTGAACCTAGTCGTCGCAAGTCATTGGAAATCAACCAAACTGCCGGGAGGTTCATGGGTAGGGCTGAGGTGAGGGGGATTCGGCACGGTCTGGATCGTCATTCAGTCGCAGCGGATACTCCCCTCCAGATGACCGAATTCGCCGTGCGGTTTGTGGGCACGCGGCCGGTGACGCCGGTGGGCGAAGCCGCGGCGCAAGCAGTGTTTCATTACCACAAAGGCGAGCCTGCGCTGTGGCGCGAGAACGTGCCGTCGTGGGACGCGGTGGTGTATCGCGGATTGTACGACGGCATCGACCTGCGGGTGAAAGGCCGGTCGGCAGCCGGTGGGGCGGAGATCAAATACGAGTTTGTGTTGGCGCCGGGAACGGGCTGGCGGCAGGTGCAAATGCGGTACGACGGCAGCGAACGGCTCGCGTTGCGCGCGGACGGCGCGTTGGTGGTAGTGCTGGGGAGCACGAGCCGCCACGGGCGCTGACTCCGTGGCTGGCACAGGTGCAAAAGCCGATGCGGCTCGCCAAAACCAAAGACCAAATCCGGCCGCAGGCGCCCGGCGATTTTAGGAAAGGTCTTCTGGCCGTAACGATCGTCCGGGGCGAAGCAGACCTGCCCATCAGCGGTGCGCCCCGCTTCCGTCGGATAGACTGGCCAGCGGGGTTTGGTGACGGCATAGCAGTGAAACAGACCGACCTGATGCAGTTCATAGGCCTCGGGGTAACGATCCAGCAGACCGCCGAAGATCAAGCGAGTGGTCTCGGCCAGTCCGCTCGGCAAGACCGGGCTGTCGGTCACGATCAAAATACGGGTCTTCCCGCTCATGAGCACCTCCGCGGCGGGTCACGCCATAGACTTGGACCCTGGTTCTTGGCAATCGACTCGCATCGCCATGAGCTTCCCTCGCTGGGAGCCAAGCCACCATGCGGCAGCATCCTGCCCCCGCTCGTAAACACGCGCCAGGGTAGAATCGTACCCTCGAGCTGAAAAGTGCGGTGAAAAATCCTGTTGACGATCTGACGCGCTTCGCCCCCGATGTGCTGCTTGACGCGTCGTCACGATTGGACGCAGCTTGAGCGCGGTCATCAAAAGAAAGAATTCGCATCTGGCCTGCTACTCAGGGTTGGATCTTGGAGCCACGGTTTATGAAGATGAAGGCGATCAGGAGGCGAAAGCGTTTCGTTGGCCAGGCAGCAGGTGTGCGGCGGTTGCTCACGCCGCGGGAGCAGGAACTGCTCGACCTCCTGGCCGCAGGGCTGCTCTACAAGGAAATCGCGGACCGGCTCGGTCTCAGCCTGCACACGGTGAACAACCATCTCTATTCCATCCGCCAAAAGCTGGGCGCGCACACGGTGATCGAGGCGATCAACCGCGCCTATGGCCGCGTCCGAACGGCGCCGGAGAATTGACTGGGGAATGGGAACATTCTCCCATTGCGACACTTTGATGGCCGCCTTAACGTGCGACCATGACGGCGGAAAGGAAACGGGCGGGCTGGGGCGTGGCTTTCCTGGTGGGCCTGGCGGGTGGACTAGTCCTTCAATCCGTGGGCGCTCAGGCCGTTGAGGCCGGGCGGGGATCGGATTCGGCATTGCTGACGGCCACGTCCGCCTCCAGGGAGGCGCTCCGGACAAATGCTTTTTCAGCGGTCGAGCGTTTCAAGGCGTTTCTGGCCTCGCCCCCGGTGATCGAGAGCTTGGTGTTTAGCGAACGTCTGGCTCCGGATCCGACGACTCCCTGGCGGACGGACATCCCCCTCAGTGCCTCGCACGCCTTCCGGTATTATCATGCACGCTGGCAGCCGGGCGCGTTCTTCCTGCGCGAGCTGCCGGGGCCGGGCGCGGTGGCGGACCTGAAAACGCCCGGCCTGTTGGCCGTGGGCTTCAACGACCAATGCTGGTTCCACTACGGGCACGGCTACGGCGATGAGTGGCTCGATTCCGGGGTTTCCATCGGCGGCCAGACCAACCTGGTTTGCCGGACCGCCCACGAAAACATCGCGATCCTCCGACAGGTGTTGAATCTCGGCATCATGCACGCCGAAGTTGGGACGGCCGAGTGGAATGGAAACCGCTTCCGCATCCGCCAGCCCACGCGCGACTACGACATCACGGGCGAGTTGAGGCCTTCGTCCGCCGGTCTCGTCGAGTCTCTTCGCGTTACTTACGCCAGTCGCGATCGCGACATCCATTACCTAGTCCGCTACGGGTACCAAACCGAGAGCCTGCCGGGCGGTCTGCCCAGGGTGATTTCCTGCTTCTGGCTGAACGAGGGC